>JBDHVF010000497.1:0-6359 GCA_039809605.1 Polyangiales bacterium
TGCGGCGCCCGCCCCTGCGTATGGCGTCCGAGCACGGCGTGCGGGCGGATCTTCTGGCCGTCGTCGGCCATCACGACCCGGAATCGTCGAGGGATCGCGGCCATGGTTGGTTCGACGAGCATGTAACACAAACGCAGGAAACCGAGTGCGGTTTCCTGCGAGAGGGGGTTTGGAGGTCACGCCCCGCGCGTAGTCTCGGGGGGCTCGACGACGAAGGCCTCGGGGAGGGGCCCCACGTCGAAAGCCTCGGCGTCGTCCCTACCCGGCCCGGTCAGTTCGACGAGGGCCTGGGCCATGGCCTCGAAGGGGTCGTCAGCGGGCGTGGGATGCGTGGCGGGCGTGTGGTGAGAAGTGCGATTCATGGGATCTCCTTTCGTGGTTCGGTTCCTGATCCGGGGCTGCCTGCGATGCACAGACACCCCCAGACCAGAAACGAAACCAGATCCCCATTCGACCCTACAGTATCCCACAAGTAGCTTGGACTGTCAAGGCTCGTAGGTCTACGCCGCCTCGGGCGGTCCCTCGCTCGTCGGCGACCGGCTCGCCGTCAGGCTCTTCCGAAGCCGGAAGAGCCTGCTGCGAACGCTGTTCGGGTTCAAGCCGAGGCGCGTCGCGATCTCGTCCGGGGTCTCGCCGTCGGCGATCGCGTGTGCGATCTCGCGGTCGAGGGGGGTGAGCGCCCCGAGTGCCAACTGGACCTTCCCGAGTTGCTCGCGCGTGCTCGCGACGCGCTCGGGGTCATTGGCCGGCGACGCCCCCCAGTCGATGTCCTGGGAGAGCTCGACGGCCGCGGTGAAGGGAGCCTGCCGCGTCGCGAGGCGGCGGGCGACGCGGGTCGTGGTGACGCAGAGCCACGCGCGCGCGTTGTCGAGGTCTGCGGGCACCGCGTTGCGGGCGAGGCCGCGGTGCAGCGCCATGTAGACCTCCGCGACGGCGGCGGTCTGGAGGTCCGCGTCGACCGCGAGCGCGGCCCGGACACGACCGGAGCCGGCGATGCTGGCCGACGGGACGAGAGAGTCGATCGAGGGACCCCGCGCATTCGCGGGCAGTCCCATGGTCTTGATCGCGGTACAGATCCAGCGGGGAAGGTCCGCCTGGATGGCGGACCAGAGCGTCGTGATCGAGGGCACGGCGAGAACTCCTCGTGCCGGCAACGGCTGCGCAGGATGCGCCCTGGCCTGCCGACAGCAATCTCGAGGTCGAGGAGTCTTCCGTCTGCGGTTGGTGAGTCTTGGAGGGTATCAACCTCCTCCTCTCGCCGACACCGAACGCTTACAGCAGCGTGACCGCCTGTTGCAAGGGTCGGTTGATTTTCTATTCGGCTTCGCCCGGACCCTGCCCAGCCCCCACCGGTAGGGCGTGCTCTGCCGCCCGGCCCTCCCCTTTCGTTCTTCCTCCGCGGGCAACAGGGCGCGGCAAGCTCGCAGGAGGAGGGCATGAGCGACTCGCTCTCCGTCTGGCTCACCGCGCCCTCCGGCGCCGCGTCGGGGACCCGCGGTGACCCGGGCTCGACAGCACGGGCCGTCAGGCGCTGGTTGCCTGTGCCGCTGCCCCACCTCCCACTGGCCCGCCAGCCGCCAACTCCCAACGTTCGTCCCCCGAACATCATCGCTGGCGCGGCCGTCGATCTGCCCCCAGGTGCACTCTTCGCAGCGCTTGCGGCGACGTCCGCGACGGAGCGCCGCGATGGGTGAGTCCCTTCTGGCCCTCGTCCTGGCGGGCCTCCTCAGCTGGGCCGTGGGGCTCGTCGTGGACCTCGCACGGCGTCGCCGACACGCACGACCGCCCCCTGCACAGCTCCCGGCGCCGGAGGACGTCGTCGTGTTTCGTCCTCGAAATCAGGCGCGCCCCCCGCGCCGGCCCCCCGTCCCGCGCCCGCCGCTCTTCAACCTCACCCGGCCCACGCCGCTGGCGTCCGCGCAGTACCGCGCGCCGACGAGGTGCCGCATCTGCGACCACCCGTTCGATCACCCGGTGCACCTCTCCCACGTGCAGCCCTGACGGCAACGCGCCACGGCGCGGTCGCATGAGGTGAGCGCGCGGGCCGCTGCGGAATCGACCGCGGAAGCGTCGCGCGCAGAGCGACGTGGCGCCGACGCGCGCCGCGTCGGGAGGATCCATCATGTTGATCGAAGGAAACGGGCTCCACTCCCGCGAGGCGCTCGCGGGCTACGACCGCCACGTCATGGAGCAGGGGACGGTCGTGATCGTCGGCTGCGGGGCGGCCGGCTGCAACCTCGCGCAGACGCTCGCGCTCTCGGGCGTGGGCGAGCTGCGCCTCGTCGACCCGGACGTCGTCGAGCCCTCGAACGTGACGCGCTCGCCGCTCTTCCGCCGCGAGCGCCTCGCCGCGGGCCGCGAGCGGCAGAAGGTCCGCGAGGTCGCGCTCGGCGTCCTCGCGCTCTCGACGGCGGCGAGCCCGCGCGTGCGCCTCGCCGCGCGCCCCATCGAGGCCCTCGGGCACGGCGCGTTCCGCGGCGCGTCGGTGGTCATCTCCGCGCTCGACAGCCTGGAGGGGCGCGCCTACCTCGCCGACGTGACGCGCGAGGTGGGCGTGCCGCTGGTCGAGCTCGGCTTCTCGGGGCACGAGGGGCACGTGGCGGTGTTCCCCAACGCTGCGGACGACGAGCCCTGCTGGCGCTGCCTGCACCCGCGCGCCATGCACGGCCGCCTGTCGTGCCGCGCCTACGCGCGCGCCGTGGTCGCGCGCGGGATGATCCCCGCGACGCAGCCCCTGGCCGCGGCCTTCTCGGCGCTCGCCGCCGAGGCCGCGATCGGGGCGCTGCACGGCCGCTTCGGCCTCGCGGGGCGGCACCTGGGGCTCGACATCCGCTCGGGCCGCGCCCACGTCGTCGAGATCACGCCCGACCCGCGGTGCCCCGGCGTGCACGCCGTGAAGCGCCCCGACGCGGTCGTGCCGGTCGCGGCGAAGCAGCCCCTCGCCGCGCTCTTCGAGGCGCTCTGCGACTGGGCGCGCGAGCCCGTGGTCCACCTGCCCGCGGAGTACGTCGTGTCCGCACCGTGCGTCGCCTGCGGCACCCCCGTGTCGGTCCACCGGCCGGCGTGGGCACTGGCCGACGCGCCGCGCTGCCGGCGGGGATGCGCGACGCGCCCCATGCTCGGCGCCGGGGGCGCGATCGGCGTGACGACCGTCCGTCCGGGCGACGAGCTCGCGGCGCGCGCGTGCCTCGCGCTCGGGCTCGCGCCGGGAGCGCTCGTCCTCGTCGAGGACCCCGAGCGCCGCGCGAGCCGCGTCGTGCAGCTCGCGGGGGAGCTCGACGACCTCTTCGCCCTCCGCACCCGCGACGAGCCCGCGGAGGGTGAGCTCGCCGCCCCGGCCGAGCCGGTCGACGCCGTCGGCGACGGCGCCGACGTGCCCGCGTAACGCCGCCTCGCCGCGCCACCTCCTCCCCGCCTCACCCTGCACACGCCCTTCCTACGAGACGGCCCCGCCTCGTCGCGGACCTCGTGCGCGCCGTGGACGCCGTGCCCACAAGGCGAACGCGTGCCGATCGACCCGCCGAACGCAACGACGCCGCGTCGCCGCGCATGGGAGCTGCGGGGCGGACGAATCACCCCCGCGCCCTGATCGAGAGGACCCCATGTCGAGGAACAACAGCAACCAGAGCACGAGCAACAGCAACAGCAACGGCAACGGCGCGAACCGCGTCATCCCGGTGGTGTTCCTGCACCCCCGCGAGGGCAGCGAGTTCGCGGCCGACATCGGCCCGACCACCACGGGGCAGGCCGCGGTCGACGGCCTCGTCCAGGAGCGGTTCATTCCCGCACCGACCGAGGCGGCCACGTACGCGCTGCAGCTGCAGCGCACCGGCAAGAGCATCCCGCTCTCCACGCAGCTCGTGGACGCTGGCGTGACGGCGAACGACCGCATCGCGGTCGTCGCCTCGCAGGTCGGCGCGTAGGCCCGCCCAACACCCTCCCGCCTTCCATCTCCCCACCACTTCCCATTGCCCGCGCGTGGCCCGGGTGCCTCGGCCGCGCGCGGGTCCCTTCCGTCGGCGATCATCCGTCGCAACGACCGTCGGTCACCGCGACCATCCCTCCCCCCGTGCTCGTCGCCGCAGCACCCGCGCAACGTCGGACGTCGTGCTCGCATGAGGTGACCGTGCGACGCGATCCGCGCGTCCCGTTCGCAAGGAGATGAACATGAGCCAGCTCTCACTCGAGGCGCTCCGCGCGCGCCTCGCGCTCGACTACCGCACGATGCGCTCGCTGCGCGGCGCGGCCCTCGGCCGGGTCGAGGCCTTCGCCTCGCCGCTCGACCTCGCCTCCGGCCGCGAGGCCACCGAAGCCCAGGGGCTCGCGGGGTTCGCCACCGCCTACCGCATCGAGTTCCGCTTCCCCATGCGACGCTCCGCCCACGAGGCGCTGCACCGGGCGCGCGTGGTCGTGAGCGTCACCTCCCGCGACTACCCGTACGCGGAGCCCTTCGTGGCCTTCGAGCGCGACGCGATCCCGTTCTGCCCGCACGTCAGGCCCGTCACCGGCCACGTCTGCCTCGGCGAGGCGTGGAGGGTGGCGGAGGGGAACTGGCTCCTCGCGAACCTCGTGATCCACGTGATGAAGCTCGTGAACTTCGACGAGCCCTGCACGCTGGACAGCTTCAGCCAGGAGGCGTTCGACTACGCCCGGAGGGTCCTCGCGGGCCGTCCGCTCAACCCCGACCTCGACTACCCGGTCATGGACGAGCGGGTGACGCACTCGGGCGGATCCCCCGACGCGCTCCTCCCAGCGTCGGTCTTCCGTCGCTCGACCGGCTTCGCGCCGCGGCCCCTGCTCGTCGCGAGCGCCCCGCCCGCCTTCCGGCGCAGGTCGCCGTAGGCCTCGATGCCGACGCGTGCCGCGCCCGATCCGCAGGTCACCGCTGCCGCCCCGACGCGTCCTCGCGTCGCCTCCGTCAGCGGGCACCTCACGGCCCCGGCGCCGTCTACGAGAACCACGCCGCGCTCCGGGCGCGCGACGCGCTCTGCGTGTGGACGCGGGCTCACCCCGACGTCGTTCAGATGACGGCAAGGACGACGCGCCGCAGGCGCCGATCGGCCGTCGACGTCGCGCTCCTCCGTCTGCGCGCCTGGAGCCCGCGGGGGACCGCCGGCAGGCAACGCCGCGCGAGCGTCGCGCATGAGGAGGTCGTTCGGCGCGATCCACGCGCCGCCAGGAGATGACCATGGTGCAACTCTCACTCGAAGCGCTCCGCGCGCGCCTCGCGCTCGACTACCGAGCGATGCGCTCCCTGCGCGGGGAGACGCTCGGTCGGGTCGAGGCCTTCGTCTCGCCGGTCGACATCCTCCCGCGGCGCGAGGCCACGCACGCGCAGGGGCTCGCGGGGCTCGTCACCGCCTACCGCGTCGAGTTCCGCTTCCCGATGCTGCGCTCGCACCGCCGCACGATGCAGTGGGCGCGCGCCGTCTTCCGCCTCCCGACGGTCGGCTACCCGTTCGCGGAGCCGACGGTGGCCTTCGACCCGCTGTTCCCGTTCGCGCCGCACATCTCGCACGAGTCGGGCGCGGTCTGCACGGGCGGCGCGTGGGGCGCCGCGCAGGGCACCTGGCTCGTCGCGAACCTCGTGATCCACGTGATGAAGCTCGTGAACTTCGACGAGCCCTTCACCGAGGGCGGCCTCAACGGGCACGCCGTCCGGTACGCGCGCCGTGAGCTCGACGGGCAGCCGCTCAACCCCGGCCTCGACTACCCGGTCATGGACGAGCGGGTGACGCACTCGGGGACGCCGGCGCCCGTGGCGCCCGGAGCGCTCTTCCGGCGCTCGACCAGTCCCGCGCCGCGGCCCCTGATCGTCGCGCCCACCGCCCCCACCTTCGCACGGAGGTTCCTGTGAGCGGCTTCCGAAAGGACACGGAGTTCCGGCCGCGTGGGTGCGTCGCGGAGCCCGTCCACGCCGTGAACCGTGAGGCCGCCCGCGGCGCGCACCGGGTGTTCCGCGCGGCCGACGGCTTCGAGGCGATCGTCGCCGAGCAGGTGATCGAGCGCGCGGTCGCGATCGGGCGTGCCAGCGAGCCCCGCGAGTGGATGGGGCTCCTCGTGGGCCGCGTCTGCGAGGACGCGCGGGGACGGTACGCGCTCGTCCTCGGCATGGTGCGCGACCGCGACGCGACGGCGGGGGAGCACGACGTGCACAGCACGCCGGAGTCGGAGGCGGCGACACGGGCCCTCGCGCACGAGCTCTTCCCCGACTGCGTCGCGATCGGCTGGATCCACGGCCACGTCCGGCACGGCGTGTTCTTCTCGTCCGTCGACCGCGCGAACCAGCGGTCGTGGCGCCAGCCGCACGCGCTCGGGATCGTGGTCGACCCCTGGAGCCGTGAGCTCCTCGGGGTGTA
>JBDHVF010000498.1:0-6348 GCA_039809605.1 Polyangiales bacterium
GCCGGCACCACCGGCGGCGCGGCCACGACCCCGGCCCCGTCGACCACGCCCGCCCCGAGCGGCCAGCCGGCCCCCCAGCCCGCCCACTGATCGGGCGCGACGAGCTCCGACGCGAGCGGGTCGCGGGGAGCCCACGCTCTCTCCGCGGCCCGTACGCGCCTCGCGCAGGCGACACCATGACCACCCTCACACCGCGCGTGACCGGCATCGGCCTCGGGCTCCGCGCAGAGCTCTCCGACGCGATCCTCGCGCGCGCCCCCGCGTCGCTGCGCTGGCTCGAGGTCTCGCCCGAGAACTACATGGCGCGCGCGGGCGGCTTCGTGCGCCACCTCGACGCGGCCCTCGAGCGCTACCCCGTGGTGACCCACGGGCTCACCCTCTGCCCCGGCGGCGTCGACCCGCTCGACGAGGCGTACCTCGGCGAGCTCGCGCGCTTCACGCGGCGCGTGGAGACCCCGTGGCACAGCGACCACCTCTGCTTCGGCAGCCACGGGGGGGCCTTTCTGCACGACCTGCTGCCCGTGCCCTTCACCCGCGCGTCGGCCGAGCACACGGCGGCTCGTGTGCGAGAAGCGCAGGCGCGCCTCGACGCGCCCCTCGCGCTCGAGAACATCAGCTGGTACGCGCACCCCGGCGGCGCCGAGCTCGACGAGGCGGAGTTCATCCGCGAGGTGCTCGAGCGCTCGGGCGCGTCGCTGCTGCTCGACGTGAACAACGTCTACGTGAACGCGCGCAACCACGGCTTCGACGCGAGGGCGATGATCGACCGCCTGCCGCTCGAGCGCGTGGTGCAGATCCACGTCGCGGGGCACCGGGTGGCGCCCGGCGACCTGCGCATCGACACGCACGGCGAGGCCGTGTGCGACGAGGTCTACGCGCTGCTCGAAGACACCCTCGCGAAGACCGGCCCGGTGCCCGTGCTCCTCGAGCGCGACCAGAACTTTCCCTCGTGGGAGCGCCTCGTCGAAGAGCTCGACCGCCTCGACGCGATCTGGCGCCGCGCGACCGGCGGCGCGCCGTGAGCCTCGACGACCTGCAGCGACGCCTCGCGCGCGCCTGCCTCGCCGCGCGCCCCTCGCCCGACGACCTCGCCGCGCTCGGGGCGCCCGCCGCCCGCTGGGAGCTCTACCGCGCCATGGTGCGGTCGCGCTTCGTCGACACGCTCGGCGTGGCGCTCCCGCGCACCCGCGAGGCGCTCGGCGACGCGGGGCTCGCCGAGGCCGCGTCGTCGTGGCTCGACCGCGCGCCGCCCACCACCCGCTACGTGCGCGAGCTCTCGGTGCAGTTCGCCCGCTTCCTCGAGCGCGAGCCGTCGGCCGTGCCGCCCGGCGCGGCGCCGTGGGCCCTCGACGCCGCCCGCTACGAGGCCGCCGTGATGGAGTGCCACGCCGCGCTCGACCCCTCGCCCCAGAGCGCGGTCGAGCTCGACATGGCGCTCCCCGCGGCGCTCGCGCCCGCCCAGCGCCTCGTGCGCACGTCGTGGGGCGTGCACCTCGCGGGCGCACCGCGCGGGGGCGCGTGGGCGCTCGTGGTCTACCGCGCGCCCGCGACCGACGCGATCGAGACGCTCGAGCTCACCCCCATCGCGGGAGACATCTACGAGCTCATGACCGACCCCGCGCGCCCGCTCACCGCGTGCGTGCAGGCCGCGCTCGCGCGCCGCGACGCCGCCGCGGGGCAGGTCTTCATCGAGAGCTTCGCCGGGCTCCTCGGCGACCTGATGGACCGCGGCATCCTCCTCGGAAGCCGCCTCCCCGACCGATCACCCACGCCATGAACCTCCCCCGTCGCGCCTTCCTCACGTCGTCGGCGCTCGCGCTCGCCGCGTGCGCGTCTCGCCCCGCCCGACTCACGCGCACCGCGCCGTGGGTCGACCCCGCAGACCCCCGCGTCGGCACCTTCGTGTCGAGCCCCTGGGGCTTCAGCACGTCGTCGTACTGGATCGAGGGCCCCACGGGGCTGATCCTCGTCGACGCACAGTTCCTCCCCTCGGCCGCCGAGCGCTCGCTCGCCGTCGCCGAAGAGGTGACGGGCAAGCGCGTCGAGCTCGCGATCGTGCTGCACGCCAACCCCGACAAGTACAACGGCACGGGCGTGCTGCGGCGGCGCGGGGTCCGCGTGGTGAGCGCGCGCCAGGTGGTCGAGCGCATCCCCGCGATCGACGAGGAGCGCCGACGCTTCTTCGCCGAGCGCTACCGCCCCGACTACCCCGAGTCGCTCACCTTGCCCGAGAGCTTCGGCGACGCGACGACGCGGCTCGCGGCGGGAGGCACCACGGTCACGGCCCACGTGCTCGGCGCCGGATGCAGCAACGCGCACGTGGTGGTCGAGTTCGACGGGCACGTCTTCTCCGGCGACCTCGTCGCGAGCCGCAACCACTCGTGGCTCAAGGAGGCCGACGTCGACGCGTGGCTCGCGCGCCTCGACGACATGCGCGGCATGCGCCCGCGCTTCGTCCACCCCGGCCGCGGCCCGAGCGGCGGCCCCGACCTGCTCGACGCCGAGGAGCGCTACCTGCGCCTCGCGCAGCGCCTCGTGCGAGAGGCGAGCCCCGCGCTCCCCGTGAACGACGCCGCCGTCGAGTCGATCATCGCGCGCATCGAGCGGGAGCACCCCGGCTACGGCTTCGCGGTGTTCCTCCGGCTCGGAATCCCCGCCGAGTGGCGGCGCCAGGCCGCCGCGCGCGCGCCCGCGACCTGAGCGCGCCGCCGTGCGGCCGACGGGCATCCCAGGTGTGATGCGCCCGCGCTCCGTGGTCCTCGCGCTCGCGGCCTCGTGCGTCGCCGCGCGGCCCCGCCCGCACGCGCCCCCGCGGTGGGTGCGCACCGTCACCCTCTCCCCCGACGCGCGCACGCTCATGGCCCGAACGTGCTTCGACGGCGCCCCCCCCGCGCGCATCGACCTCGGCGACACGGCCCTCGACGCGGGCTCGATGCGCGCGCTGCCCGGCGGCGAGGCGCCGCGCGCCGAGGGGCGCCTCGTCGTGCTCCCCGCGCAGAGCGCCTGCGTCGAGATGCGCACCCGCCCGCCGCGCGCGACGTGGCCCCTCGGCGACGCGACGCTGCTCGCGAACTCGTCGTGGCTGTGGCGCCCCGCGCCCCTCGAGCGCGGGCTCACGGTGCGCACGCGCTTCGAACTGCCCCCTGGCTTCGAAGTGTCGGTGCCCTGGCGCCGCGAGGGAGACGTCTACGTGATGGACGCCACCGCGCTCCGCTGGGAGGGCTACACCGCGCTCGGCCGCTTCGCGCGCGAGGAGGTGTCGGTCGACGGCACGGTGTTCGACGTGGCCCGCTTCGGCCGCGCCCGCGACGCGCGCCTCGCCCTCGACGCGTGGCTCGGCGGCGCGCTGCGCGCCGTGCGATCGCTCGTGCCCGAGGCCCGCCTCCCGCGGGTGCAGGTGCTGCTCGTGCCCGCGCGATGGGGCGGCGACGCGGTGGGCTTCGGCCTCGTGAGCCGCGGCGGGGGCGCGTCGGTGCTCTTCACGGTCGACCCCGACGCGCCCGCGGAGGCGTTCCTCCGCGACTGGCAGACGACCCACGAGTTCGTGCACCTGGTCCACCCCGTGTTCGTCGACGACGACGCGTGGCTGCGCGAGGGCGTCGCGACGTACTACCAGGAGGTGCTCCGCGCCCGCGCCGGCGCGCAGACGCCCGAGGCCGCGTGGGCCGCGCTCCGAGGCGGCCTCGCGGGCGGCGCCGCGCGCCGCACCGGGAACACGCTCGCCGACGAGAGCGCGCGCATGGGAGCGCTCCGCCACTACAACCTGGTCTACTGGTGGGGCGCCGCGCTGGTGCTCATGGCCGACGTGCAGACGCGCTCGGCGACGGCGGGCCGCGCGTCGATGGACACCGCCCTGCGCGCGCTCTACGACGTCTCGTCGCGCGCCCCCGACCGCGCGTGGACGGCCCGCGACGCCGCGGCCCTCTTCGACCGCGCGACGGGCGCCTCGGCGTGGCGCGAGCTCTCGTCGCGCGCCCTCGCGTCGACCGAGTACCCCGACTTCGAAGCGACGCTCCGCGATCTGGGCGTGCGCGCGCGCCCCGACGGGAGCGTGGCGCTCGACGACGCGGCGCCGCTCGCGGCCGTGCGCGACGCGATCATGCGAGGCCGTTGACACGCGCGCGCGGCTGGCGAAACTGCGCCCATCGGGTCGTTAGCTCAGCGGTAGAGCTGCGGACTTTTAATCCGTAGGTCCAGGGTTCGATCCCCTGACGACCCACCGCCGAAGCGGCTATTTTTCAGGGGCCTCGAGACGTCCGCCGGGTCCACGGAGTCCAGGGTGTCTCTCGAGTCCACGCCCGGCTGCTGCACTATTGCTGCACTGGTCCCGAGGGCGGCGGCCGTGCGGGCGGCCGCGCCCCTCGGCGTCGAGGCGGCCGTAGACGCGCTCGACCGTCGCGGTCGACGCGTGGCCCGGCGCTCCGCCCGCTCGCGGTGCTCCACTGCGCCGCCGTGCTCCTCAACGCGGGCTTCGCGTGGGGCGTCGTGGGCGAGGCGCTGCTCGCCGTACGCGACGACCGTGAGGCCGACGATGAGCGCGGTGCCCCCCAGCGCGCCGAGTCATGAGAGCGTGACGGTCAGCGCGTCGCGACCTCGTCCTCGAGGGCGACGAGGCGGGCGTCGACGTGGCGCAGCAGGTGCTCCGCGGCGTCGGCGCCGATCGAGCCCTCGCGCAGGGCCGAGAGCACGGCGTCCTTCTCGACCAGCAGGAGCTGCCTCGCGAGCGCGTGGCGCTCCTCGCGGCGCAGCGCGGCGTCTTCGAGGTGCATCGCGCGCAGCCGCTCGGCGCTCTCGTCGACGCGCGCCGCGTACTCGCCCCGCAGCGCGTCGATCACCTCGCCCGAGGCGACGCCCTTGCGCGCGGCCTCGTCGAGCGCCGCGAGGGCCGTCGTCGCCGACCGCTGCGCGCCGCGGGCGAGCTCGTAGCGCACGCGGTCGGTGCCCTCGGCCACGAGCCCCAGGCGCCGAAGGAGCGGCGCCATCGTGAGCCCCTGCGCCAGGATCGACAGGATCACCACGCCGAAGGTCATCGTCACCAGCAGCTCGCGGTGCGCGATCTCCCGCGGCAGGGCGAGCGCGAGCACCATCGACAGCCCCCCGCGAAGCCCGCCCCAGGTCAGCACCGCGAGCCACGCGCGCGGAAGGCGCTCGCGCGTGCGCCCGAGCGCGAGGCCCACGAGCGCGACGACCGCCGCGCGGCCCGCGGTGACCGCGAGGAAGGCCGCGACGATGGGCGCCCACGCCGCCACGAGCGCGCCCACGCGCACCTCGAAGCCGATGAGCAGAAAGACCACCGAGTTGAGCGCGAAGGCCACGTACTCCCAGAACGACTCGACGGCGATGCGCGTCGAGGGCGACATGCCCGTGCGCGCGCCGTAGTTGCCGCAGAGCATCCCCGCGGTCACCGTCGCGATGACGCCCGAGAGGTGCACGCGCTCGGCGAGCGCGAACGAGCCGTAGGCCGCGATGGTCGTGAGGGTGATCTCGAGCATCGGGTCGTCGATGCGCTGCGTGGCCTTGGAGGCCGCGTAGCCGACGGCGCCGCCGACCAGCACGCCGCCGCCGACGATGCGCGCGAAGTCGACGGCGACGGCCGCGGGCGACAGCGCCCCGCCCATCACGTACGCCAGCACGAGCGTGAAGACGACCACCGCGGTGCCGTCGTTGAGCAGGCTCTCGCCCTCGACGAGCACCGCGAGGCGCCGCGGCGCGCCGAGCGACTTGAAGAGCCCCACCACCGCGATCGGGTCGGTGGCCGCGAGCAGCGACGCGAACACCAGCCCATGCGCGAAGGTGAAGCCCTCGACGAAGTGCAGCGCGCTGGCCGCGGGCACGAGGATCGCCGCCGTGAGCGCGATCGCCACCGCGAGGCCCGGCACCGCGAGGGCGTGAATGGCGAGCTTGTTCGACCAGAACTTCTTGAAATCGAGGTGAAAGGCCGCCTCGAAGACCAGCCCGGGCAGAAAGACCGCGTAGAGCAGGTCCTTGGTGATGTGCGGGAGCGACAGCGCGCGCGTGGCGCCGAGCGCGAGCCCGGCGAGCACGAGCGCCACCGTGTAGGGCGTCCTGAGCGTGCGCGCCAGCAGCGCGACGGCGGTGGCGACGAGGAACAGCGCGACGAAGACGAGCTCGTGGCCCATGGCGAATGGCGCGCAGCATAGGCGATCGGCCGCCGCGCGGACGCGCGAGCGACGCGAGGGGACACGTGAGAAGAGATGTCACATGCGCGGCGAGGGGCGCCGGCGGCCCGCTCGCTCGAGCGCCTGGCTCCGGGGCGCGGCACGGCCCGCTCGCCGCGGCCTCGCCGCGCGGCGTGGCGTCGACTCCCCGTCGAGCGCGGCGACGAGG
>JBDHVF010000499.1:0-6341 GCA_039809605.1 Polyangiales bacterium
CGCGAGCGCAGCAAGGAGGGGCTGCGAAGCAAGGCTGTTGGCCTTGCGAGCAGGCCCGACGCCGCGGCGCGACGCGGATCTGCACCGGGGTGTACCGAAGCGTGGGTGAGAGGCGCTCCCACGCTCACGCGAGCGGGTCGTCGACCTCGGGCTCGGGCGCGATGGCGTCGGGGCGCGAGCGACGCGACGCGAGCCGTCGGCGCACGTGCTCGACGAGCGCGTCGGCGTAGCGGTCGAAGGGCGGGCACGTCACGCCCGCGGGCTCGAGCAGCTCGCGCGCGCCGTCGGCGGGGTACACCGCGCGCGTCGCCATGCGCTCGACGAAGGCCCGCGGGCTGCGCGCGAAGCGCTCGACGCCCGGCGTGCGGAGGAGCGCGCGCGTGAGGTTCGGCGGGAGCACGCCCCGGCGCATGCGGCGCCCCGCGGCGCGGGCCACGCGCTCGAACACGCGCCGCGAGGGCAGCGGGTACGGGTCGACGAGGTGCACCGTGCGCCCGGCGGCCGCGGGGTTGCGCCCGAGCGCGACCGAGGCGCGGGCCACGTAGTCGACGGGCACGAGGTTCAGCGGGATCTCGCCGCGCGCCGGCAGCGGCAGGGTGATGTCGACCGGAGACGAGAGGAGCAGCAGCACGAAGAGGTACGGGCCGTCGAAGACGTCGACCTCGCCGGTCTGCGAGTGGCCCACCACGATCGACGGCCGCGCGATGGTCACGGGCACCTCGGGCGACGCGCGGCGCAGCATGCGCTCGGCCAGGTGCAGCGTGCGCTCGACCTCGGAGCGGAAGGCCTGCCCGTACTCGAGCTCCTCTTCGCGCACGAGCCCCTCGTGGTCGCCCGCGACGAGGGTGGAGCTGCACGCCACGACGCGCGGCGCCCGGCCGAGCTCGCCCGCGGCGCGCGCGAACTCGATCACCTCGTGGGTGCCCTGCACGTTGAGCCTGCGCACCTTGGCGGCGTCGGCGCCCTCGTAGGTGCTCTGCGCCGCGTGGTGCACGAGCGCGACGCGGCGCGCGAGCGAGAGGTACTCGCGGCCCGACAGCCCCATGTCGATCGAGGTGACGTCGCCCTCGACGAGCGTCACGCGCCCGCCCGCGCCGAGCGAGTCGACGAAGCGCCGCGCGTCGTCGAGGTAGCGCCCCCGCACGAGCAGCGCCACGGGCCCGTCGCCCGCCTCCACGAGCTCGCGCGCGATGAGCTTCGCCACCAGCCTCGGGAACCCCGTCACCAGCGTGAGCGCCTCGTCGTCCACCGTCACCCCCATCACCTCCGCGCGGGCGGGCCGTAGGCCCTCACCAGCTCGGCGTAGACCTCGGCGACGCGCGCGGCGAGCGCCTCGCGCGTGCCCGAGTTGTCGATCACGTGCGTCGCCACGGCCACCTTGCGCTCGAGGGGCCACTGCGCGTCGATGCGCGCGCGGGCCTCGGCCTCGGTGATCGCGTCGCGCGCCACGAGCCGCGCGAGCTGCACCTCGGGGCGCGCCGTCACCACGATGAGCCCCGCGAAGCTCTTGTACGCGCCGTTCTCGACCAGCAGCGCGGCGTCGTAGAGCGCGAAGCCGTGCCCCTCGCCCGAGAGGGCCGCGAGGCGCCCCATGCTCTCGGCCGCGATGCGCGGGTGCAGGATCGCGTTGAGGGCCTTGCGCGCCCCCTCGTCGGAGAACACCCGCTCCCCGAGGCGCTTGCGGTCGAGCGTACCGTCGGAGGCGAGCACGCCGGGCCCGAAGGCCTCGACCACGGCGGCGAGCCCATCGGTGCCCGGCGCCACCACGTCGCGCGCGACCTGGTCGGCGTCGACCACGGGCACGCCGCGCGCGAGGAACATCTGCGCGACGGCCGTCTTGCCGCAGGCGATGCCGCCCGTGAGTCCGAGCACCTCCATACGCAGGGCGCGACGGTGGACGAGATCGCTCCCGAAGGCAACCCGCTACTTGCGCTTCGCGAAGACCTCGGCGAACGAGGTGTCGTACTGGCCCGCCGCGAACTCGGGCGAGACCAGCACCGCGCGCAGGAACGCGAGGTTGGTCACCAGCGGCGCCACGCGCGTGGCCGCGAGGGCCGCGCCGAGCCGCTCGATCGCCTCGGCGCGCGTGGGCGCGTGCGCGACGATCTTGGCCACCATGGGGTCGTAGTAGGGCGTGACCTTGCCCGGCGCGGCGATGCCCGCGTCGACGCGCACCCCGTCGCCCGACGGCCACGCGAGCTCGTCGACGTCGCCGGGCTTGGGGATGAAGCCCTTCGACGGATCTTCTGCGTACACGCGCGCCTCGACGGCGTGGCCCGTGGGCCTCGCGTTCACCACGGCGTCGCCCAGAGGCTCTCCCGAGGCCACGCGGAGCTGCCACTCGACCAGGTCGAGGCCCGTCACCATCTCGGTCACCGGGTGCTCCACCTGGATTCGGCAGTTGGTCTCGAGGAAGTAGAACTCCTCGCGGGACTGGTCCCAGATGAACTCGCAGGTGCCCGCGCCCACGTAGCCCGCCGCGCGCCCGATGCGCACGGCCGCGTCGAGGATCTTCTTCCTGTGCTCGGGGCCGCGCTCGCCCTGGAACGCCGGCGCGGGCGACTCCTCGACGATCTTCTGGTGGCGCCGCTGGAGCGAGCACTCGCGCTCGCCCAGGGCCACCACGGTGCCGCGGGTGTCGCCGAAGATCTGCACCTCGACGTGGCGCGGGCGCTCGACGTAGCGCTCGACGTAGACCCTCGCGTCGCCGAAGGCCTGCGCCGCGCGGTCGCTGCACGTCTTCATCGCGCGCTCGAGCGAGGCGTCGTCCTTCACGATCTGCATGCCGATGCCGCCGCCGCCTCCGACGGCCTTCACGAGCGCGGGGTAGCCGATGCGCGCCGTGACCTCGCGCGCGGCCTCGACGGTCTCGACGGGCGCGTCGGCGCCGGGCACGGGCGCCACGCCCGCTTCGAGGGCCGTGTGCCGCGAGCGCATCTTGTCGCCGAGGCGGTCGAGCGCCTCGGGCGGGGGCCCGATCCACACGAGCCCCGCGTCGCGCACGGCGCGGGCGAAGTGCGACTTCTCGCTGAGCAGCCCGTAGCCAGGGTGCACGGCCTCGGCGCCCGAGGCCCTCGCGGCGTCGAGCACGGCGGCGACGTTGAGGTAGCTCTCCTTGACGGCCGCGGGGCCCACGAGGCGGCTCTCGTCGACGGCCGTGGTGTGCAGCGCGCCCGCGTCGGCCTCGCTGTGGATGCCCACGGTGGCCACGCCGAGGCGGCGGCAGGTGCGCGCGATGCGGGCGGCGATCTCGCCGCGGTTTGCGATGAGGATCTTCTTGAACATGGCGCCCGCGCTCTACCACGTCGCGGGCGCCGCCGGGTACGGGGGAAACGCTCAGCTCACGGCGGCAGCGGGACGCAGGTGGTCCCGACGCAGCTCTCGCCCGTGCGGCAGCACTGGCTGCAGCCGCACAGGGTCTCGCCGCGGGCGCAGAGGGCCACGCAGGTGCCCGACACGCAGATCTGCCCGCACGCGCACCCGCCCGGGCACGACGCCGGCGCGCACTGGTACTGGTTGGGCGTGGCGGGGTTGGAGCTCCGGCTGCACGTGCTGCCCGTGGGGCAGACGCCGGGGCAGTAGCCCCCGCAGCCGTCGCTCTGGTTGCAGGTCGCGCCCGGCGGGCACGCGGGCACGCACTGGCAGCTCGCCGTCGTGGCGTTGCACGCCTGGCCCGTCGGGCACAGGCGCCCGGTGCCGCACGAAGGCCCCGTGCCGCAGGGGTTGGGGATGGCCGTGCCGCACGCCACCGCGTCGGGCGACGGCGCGGTCGCGCAGGTGAGCGTGCACACGCACGCCCCCGACGTGCAGCTCTGCGTCGACGAGCACACCGTGCCGCAGCGCCCGCAGTTGCTCCGGTCGGTGGCGGTGTTGACGCACGTGGAGCCGCAGAGCGTGAGGCCCGTCGGGCACACGCAGCGCCCCGCCGAGCACGAGGTGCCCGAGGGGCAGCGGCTGCCGCACGCGCCGCAGTTGTTCGCGTCGGTCGAGGTGTTCACGCAGGCCGAGCCGCAGTAGGTCGTGCCGCCGGGGCACGCGCATCCGCCGCTCACGCAGGTGGTGCCCACGGGGCAGGCGTTGCCGCACGACCCGCAGTTCGCGTTGTCGGTCGAGGTGCTCACGCAGCGGCCCGCGCAGAGCGTGGTGCCCGTCGGGCACACGCACCGGCCCGCGGAGCACACCTCGGTCGAGAGGCACGCCACGCCGCAGCCGCCGCAGTTCGCGCGGTCGCTCGACGTGTTGATGCACCGCCCGCCGCAGTACGTGGTGCCCGACGGGCACCCGCACGACCCCAGGATGCACGACTGGCCCGACGGGCACACGTTGCCGCAGCGGCCGCAGTTCGACGTGTCGCTCGCCGTCGACACACAGCGACCGCCGCACACGGTCTGCCCCGTCGGGCAGGAGCACACGCCCGACACGCACGACTGGCCCGCGGCGCAGACGTTCCCGCAGCGGCCGCAGTTCGTGGTGCTGGTGGCGGTGTTGACGCAGGTGGTGCCGCAGTACGTGGTGCCCGAGGGGCAGCCGCAGACGCCCGCGATGCACGACTGGCCCGTCGGGCACACGTTGCCGCAGCGGCCGCAGTTGGTCCGGTCGGTGGTCGTGCTCACGCATGCCGTGCCGCAGTACGTGGTGCCCGTCGGGCAGGCGCACACGCCCGCGAGGCACGGCTGGCCCGTGGGGCACACGTTGCCGCAGCGGCCGCAGTTGGTGGTGCTCGAGCTGAGGTTCACGCACGCGCTGCCGCAGAGGGTCGTGCCGCCGGGGCAGCTACACACGCCGCCCACGCACGACTGCGCCGCGGGGCACACGTTGCCGCAGCGGCCGCAGTTGTTCCGGTCGGCGCTGGCGTTGACGCAGCTCGTACCGCAGTAGGTGGTGCCCGAGGGGCAGCCGCAGACGCCCGCGATGCACGACTGGCCCGTCGGGCACACGTTGCCGCAGCGGCCGCAGTTGGTCCGGTCGGTGGTGGGGTTCACGCAGCGACCGCCGCACACGGTCTGCCCCGCGGGGCAGGTGCACACGCCCGAGACGCACGACTGGCCGATGGCGCAGACGTTCCCGCAGCGGCCGCAGTTGGTGGTGCTGGTGCCGGTGTTGATGCAGACCGAGCCGCAGAGCGTGGTGCCCGTCGGGCACTGGCAGCGGCCCATGAGGCACACCTGCGTCGCGGGGCACATCGTGCCCGTGCCGCACGAGGGGCCGCCGGGGCACACGTTGGGGATGTTCGTTCCGCACGCGACCGACGAGGGCGACGTGGGCGGGCACCGCGGCGCGCACTCGCACGTGAACGTGGTGGTGTTGCACCGCTGGCCCGACGGGCACTGGAGCCCGCGCCCCGGGCACGACACGCCGGGGCACGTGTTGGGGATCGTCGCGCCGCACGGCACCGCGTTGGCGTCGGCGCACGACGGGATGCACTCGCACATGCGCGTCGCCGCGTTGCATCGGCTCCCGGCGGCGCAGCGGGTGCCCGTGCCCGAGCACGACATGCCGCCGCACGTGTCTCGAACGGGCTGCCCGCAGTCGACCGAGCTCGCCGCCGGGCACGAGGGCACGCACTCGCACCGCCGCGTCGCGGCGTTGCAGCGGTTGCCCGGCGGGCAGAGCGTGCCCGCGCCGCACGTGGGGCCGCCGGGGCACACGTTGGGAATGTCCGTTCCGCACGCGACGGTGGCGGGGTTGGTCGTGGGGCAGCGCGGCGCGCACTGGCACGCGCCGCCGACGCACACCTCGCCCGACGGGCAGCGCGTGCCCTGCCCGGGGCACGCCTGGCCGAGGCAGTTGCTCGGAATCGCCTGCCCGCACGTCACCGTCGCCGGCGGCGCGCACGCGAGGATGCACTCGCACGCGCGGGTCGTGAGGTTGCAGCGCTGGCCCGAGGGGCACTGCGTTCCGGTGCCGCACGAGGGGCCGCCGGGGCAGTTGTTGGCGATGTCGCGCCCGCACGCCACCGTGCCCGGCGTGGTGGGCGGGCACGACGGCACGCACTCGCAGCGGCCCATGGCGTTGCAGCGCTCGCCGGGGTTGCAGCGCGTGCCGAGGCCCGTGCACATCGCCCCCGAGCACGCGTTGACGATGGGCTGGCCGCAGTCGACCGAGCTCGCCGGCGGGCACATCGGGATGCACTCGCAGCGCCCCATCGTGCAGCGCTCGCCCGAGGGGCAGCGCGTGCCCGTGCCGCACGCGGGCCCGCCCGCGCAGACGTTGGGCACCGGCGCGCCGCAGTCGACGCCCGCGGCGGCCGAGGGGTCGGGGCAGCGCGGGGCGCACTCGCAGAGGCGCGTGTCGGGGTTGCACTGCTCGCCCGCGGCGCACCCGCTCGTGCAGCGCCCGCC
>JBDHVF010000500.1:0-6336 GCA_039809605.1 Polyangiales bacterium
GTGCGAACGACCCCCGTCGGCGAGGCGCCCCTGGTGCTCGCGGCGGCGAACGCGGGCGTCGCGGCGATCGGCGGGGCGGGCATGGACGCCCTCGTCGCGAAGGCGCGGCGCGTGTGGCAGGTGGCGCGCGCGGTCGGGGGCGACGGCGACGCGAGGGCGCCGCTGGTGCTGGCCGCGGCGATGGCGACCGTGATGCTCGCGCCCGTGGTGCCGCCGGGCGAGGTCACGGTCTTCGGCGTGCGCGGCGCGAGGGAGAGGCTCGAGAGGCTCGGGTGGCCGCCGCGAGCGCCTTGACCGCCGCGCGGGGACGGAGTGTGATCGCGCGCCCTTTTACACACCGACGGAGCGCCGATGTCGACGAGCCACACCGTGCAGCAGGGGGAGTGCCTCAGCAGCATCGCGGAGCAGTACGGGTTCTTCTGGGAGACGCTCTGGCAGCACCCGGCCAACGCCGCGCTCAAGCGCGAGGGGCGCCACCCCAACGCGCTCCTGCCGGGCGACGTGGTGCACATCCCCGACAAGCGGCTGAAGGAGTACACGCGCCCCACCGGCGCGAGGCACACCTGGCGGGTCCGCGGCGTGCCCGTGAAGCTCCGGGTGCAGATCCTCGACGACGACGTGGCGCGCGCGAACGAGCCCTTCACCCTCGACGTCGAGGGCGCCGTGGTCACCGGCACCACCGACGGCCAGGGCTTCGTCGAGGCCACGATCCCCTCGCGGTCGACGCGCGGCGTGCTGATCGTCGGCGAGGGCGAGGCCGAGACGCGCTACGAGCTCATGCTCGGCCACCTCGACCCCGTCGAGAGTGTGAGTGGGACGCAGGCCCGCCTCGCGAACCTGGGCTACCGCTGCGCGGTCACGGGCACCCTCGACGACGCCACCCGCGAGGCCGTCGCGGCCTTTCAGGCCGTCGCAGGCATCGGGGTGACGGGCGATGCCGACGACGCCACCAGGGCGAAGCTCCGCGAACTGCACGACACGCGTTGAGAGAGGCGACGGGATGAACATCGAGTACCCCAGGGCGATCAAGGTGGACCTCTTCGGGGGCGCGTGGGTGCCCGTCACGCGCGACCGCGCCCCGCGGGGCCTGCACGTCGCGCGGAGCGCGCAGAACCTCCAGCAGCGCAACTCGGTCAACACGCTCACCTGCTCGCTCGACGCGCTCTCGCTCCAGGTGGTGGGCGGCCCGCAGACGGCGACGTCGTACACGGCCGCGCACCCGCCGATCGGCCCGAACGACCCCCGCGTGTGGTTCGCGCCCACGCACGAGACGACCGAGATCCACTGGACGATCGCCCACCCCGAGCGGGTGACCGAGCTCACGATCGAGATCCTCTGCGTGGGCCGCGGGGCGCCCATCTGGCGCAAGACCCTCACGTGGACGGCGGGCGCGTGCCCGGCGTCGAGCCACACGCCCTTCGACGGGAGCATCGACACGCCGACCGTCCCGGTCCAAGAGCCGAGCGGCGCGGCCGCGGTGGTGGCGCGGCTCGACGGGGGGCTCCTGCCGAGCGGCTACCTCGACGTGCGGCGCTCGCCCTACCAGGTGGTCGCGAAGATCACCGGCACGGTGCCCGGCGCGCGCGCGACGGTGCCGCGGCGCTGGGTCTACGTCGACGTGCTGGTGGCGTCGGTCACCCTCGCGTGGGGCGACCGCCGCTGGCGCGCGGCGAGGCTGTCGGGCGTCTCGCAGGCGAACAGCTGGGCGGCGACGAACAGCGACAACGCGCTGTTCCAACGCGTCATCAACATGACCCCGGCGCCGACGGCCGGACACGTGTACGAGCTCGCGCTCCCGTCGAACCTCTTCGCGAAGAAGGCCAACGCCGGCATCATGGGGCTCGCCGAGGCCAGCGACACGACGGACTTCGACGTGTACAAGGACCTCTGGGGCGACGGGCCGAGGATCGCGCTCCGGGCTGAGGTGAAGGTCCTCCATTCGGACGGGGTCACCGCCGTGCTGGCGCCCAGGGCCCTCGGCGGGGCTCGGGTGCTCTGGGACTGGGACGACGACCAGCCCGACCGGTGGCAGACCTGGCGCACCGACACCGAGAAGCAGCTCACGGAGGACTTCCTCGACGACGACGTCTTCGCGCTCAACCGGGCGCACCAGCCCCGCTCCGCCAACTGCCCCGTGGAGCTCGGGGGCAAGCTGGGGGCGCCGAACGCGCCGGTGTTCCCTTCGGG
This sequence comes from Polyangiales bacterium, assembly GCA_039809605.1. Lineage (GTDB taxonomy): Bacteria > Myxococcota_A > Polyangia > Polyangiales > CAISKJ01. The sequence continues at coordinate 2,188 of JBDHVF010000500.1, forward strand.
GGCGGTGACCACGCTCGCCGGGGTCACGGTGACTCCCTGCCCGACGCGCACCTGGGCGGCGTTCAGCACCTTCGGCGCGGGCGGCGACGGCAGCCGCTCGGCCGTGGTGTTCAACCCCGCGCGCATGGCGGGCGACCGCTATCGGGTGCGCGCGTGGGTCGAGGTGAGCGACGAGATGGACTGCACCACCGCGCTCGCGGGCCCGGCCCGGCTCAACGCGGAGGCGGGCGTCTTCGTCGTGCGTCGGCAGGTCGACGTGCATTACGCGACCCTGCCCAACTCGCAGCTCGGCGTGACGCCGGCCGCCTTGCAGACCGCGCTGGAGCAGGAGTTCCTCGACACGACCGACATCAAGGTGGCGTTTCACCCGCACAACATCTCGCTCCCGGTGTACGGCCAGAGCGTCCGGGCCGCCGTCGACGAGCGCATCGCCGACCCCGCGCAGCGCGCTCGTTACCCGGCGGGGCATCTCTTCTTCGAGTTCGCGCTCGACCTCGCGCCGGCGAGTCACCCCGCGGTGATCAACTACAGGCCCCGCAACCAGTACGAGCAGGACCTCAGGAACGCGCTCCGCGACAACCACGTCCTGCGGGTGACGCTGCCGCCGGGCGTCATCACCGAGCGCATCGAGTCCGGCAACAAGCGGGGCGACGTGCTGTGGAACTCCTCGCTCGCCACCGCGCACCCGGGCAAGGCCTTCGTGCTGATGCACTCCGCGAGCGCGGCCGACTTCGCGAGCGGCGACCAGGTGCGGGGCCTCCAGACCAACGTTAACGGGGCGATCCAGGTGGACGCGGCGCCGAGCTGCTGGGGGTACTCCATCATGGAGCGACGCGTCTCCGTGGCGCGCCCCTCCCTGAAGGACGGCGTCGAGGTGTCGATCAACGGCACCGTCGTCCCCGTGGCCTTCTCGCGGACGCTCGGGCGGCTGGGGACCGTGCTCCCGCAGAACGCGGCGGACGGGCTCCGCAACAGCGTCGTCCAGGTCGCGTCGAACCTCGCGCCGGGCAGGAACCTCCAGCTCGTCGTGGTCGCCCGCGAGACGAAGTCCAAGCGCGTGCAGGAGCGCGTGGACGCGGTGAAGGCCTTCCTCGAGAAGCTCTTCACGGACGCCGAGGTGATCGACCGACAGGTCTTCTGGGACGAGCGGAAGAACTGGACCTTCGGGGCCAACTACTCGCTCACGGTGCTCCGCAGCGGCGTCACGAACCTGCTCCAGGGGTCGATCGTTCAGCACTGCGCGGAGGCGGTGCTCGCGCCGACGGACCGGGGCGTGCTGGTGGTGCATTTCGAGGGCACCACCAACCTCGCCCAGCGCCCGGAGTATCTGACCACCGTCTTCCGGGAGGGGCGCTGCGCGGGGGCCTACGACGGCTCGGTGTGGCCCGCCATGCGCGACCGCGGGGTGGTGGGCTTCTCCACCGCCGACCCGGCGCTCCCCACCACCAGCCCCGACGCCCGCAAGGACCTCGACGTGGTGCTGGTGCACGAGACGGGGCACGCGCTCTTCCTGCCCCACGCGATCCGCCGCAGGCCCACGAGCGAGGCGGGCGAGAACGAGGAGCCGGGCCTGCACGTGCTGCACGACAACTGCCTGATGAACTACGAGCTCGACTCGAAGCACTTCTGCGGGCTGTGCATCCTGAGGCTCCGGGGCTGGAAGTGGGACGCCTTTCGCCACAAGGCCCACGTCGACTACGAGTACCAGATCGAGCTCACGCTCGACGAGCCGGGGGACCTCTTCCTCTCGCCCGAGAACGCCCCGCGGGGGCGTCGCGAGCGCCTCGACCTGCTGGGGCTGATCAACCGCCCTCTCAACCACCCGGAGGCCATCCCCGCGGGCGTCTACGGATGGAAGCACGCGCGCGCAGTCGTGCCCGGCATCGACAACGCGGGCGCCCTCGACGACGCGGTGAAGAACTTCCTCGTCGAGGGGGGGGCGCTCCCGGCGCCCGGCAACGCGGCGCGGATGTTCATCCCGACGCGCACGGCGCTCTACACCCGGTCGAAGTACTTCGAACTGACACTCGGCGCCGGCGGCGCCAACCTCGCCAACTACGAGATCGCGAAGTTCTCGCTCGGGGCCAACCCCTTCGACGCGGACGCGGCGTTCTACGCCGGCAACGCCGCGCTCGGGCGCATCCCGCTGAAGGTGAAGGTCCGCCACCGCGTCAAGGGCTCCAACACGCCCTGGCACCTGGCGGACGACTCCCCGTACGTGACCGTGGTCCTGCAGCTCCTCGCCCCCGACGACCTCCCGACGCCTCCGATGCCGGCGCCGGCGCCTTCCGCCGCGCTCGGGGGCACGGCCTATTTCGCCGGCCCCGTGGCGCCCGCGCTCGGCCCGGCCGCCGACCAGTGGATGCAGGAGAAGGTCGTGCGCGACCAGCCCGATCGCGACCCCAACCCGCAGCAGAAGAACGTCCACCATAGCCGCGGCGGGCTCCGCGGGGCCGTCCTCGAGGTGTTCCGCAAGGGGCGCAACGACAACTTCGCGGCGCTCCCGCCGCACGCCAGGCCGCACGCGCAGTGCGTCACGACGGACATGGGCGGCGAGGCGCACGTGGTCTTCCAGCCCTCGCGCATCGGGGGCGACCGCTACCGCATCCGGGCCTTCGTGGGGGCCCCGACGCTCCCCGACGAGGACGGCCGCACGCCCGCCCCGCACGTGGTCGACACGGGCACGCTGGTGCGCTGGCGCGTCGCGCGGGTGAGCAAGCACCTCTACATGCCCACGGCGGGCAACCCCGCGCCGTGGCGCGCCGACCTCGCGGGCCGGACGTGCACGTGCAACAGGTTGCTCGCGAGCAACCCCCGCGGCGTGGTGTGCGACACGTGCATCGACCGCTTCGGCGACGCGGCCCCGGTGGACCTCAGGCTGGTGGCGATGGAGCTCGCCCGCGCCCACCTCCTGCTCGTGCTGGAGCCTGACGCGGTGAACCCGCAGCACCTCCGCACGGTGAAGGACGACTTCATCGACCGCCTCAAGGACGTGCTGAACGACGTCCCCGACCTGGGCGGCCCCGCGCAGTGCGGCGCCGTGTCGGTCACGCGCAACGCGATGCAGGCCGACGCGGCGCTGCCCACGGACGCGCCCAACACCCGGGCGCTGCGCTGGACGAACAACGGGCCCCTGGTGCTCCCGGGCACCCTCACGATCCGCCCCAACGGCGGCGGCCCGGCCGACGCGTTCTTCGAGTGCGACGGCGCGAACTGGAACGCGACGCGGAACGCCATGCCCGAGATGTCCATCGCCTACACGCCGGGGACGGGCACCGTGCGCGTGCTCGTGCCGGCGACCTACGGGGGGGGCCTGCAGGTCGTCGGGCAGTTCGACGCGATGCACGGCTTCTTCGACATCGACGCCCTGCTGTCGAACGTCTTCCCCGACGCGTCGCCCGCGATCTTCAACTTCGCGCTGCCGCCCGGCTACAACGCCGCGCGGGTGACCGGGCAGCCCATGCCCGTCGACAACGACACCGAGGGCATGCTCGCCCCCGTCGGCGCGCGGACCTTCATCGACGCGCGCGAGGACGGAGGCTTCACGAAGGTCACCATGCTCCTCACGCTGGCGCGCAGCATCGACGACAACAACGGCTACCTCCCCGGCATCGCCGTGGTGCAGGGCGCGGCCTTCGACAACTACTTCCTCGTCTGGCCCTCCGGCACGCAGGAGGGCAAGGGGGCGAGCAACCTCGTGCTCCTCTGCAAGCCCAACGCGACCACCTCGCTCCAGGGGATCGCGCTCCACGAGGTCTGCCACACGCTCATGCTCCAGCACGCCCCCGACGCGTCCAACAACAAGCCCGACCTCCACGACGCCAACGACCCCTGCGCGATGAGCTACAGCGGCCACGACGGCGACCTCTGCGGCCAGTGCATCGCCGCGCTGCGCGGGCTCAACGCGTTCGACCCGCACTTCGTGACGCAGGTCCGCCCGCCGCCGCAGCAGCCCGTCAACCAGCCCCCGCCCCAGCGCAAGCGCTTCGGCCTCTTCTGACCGCGAGGCCGGTCATACCAACCGCAGGTCAATCTGGCCGCTTTCGCGTGGGCGACACGTCGCACACGCGAAAGCGGCGCGCCTTGGCGGAGCCCCCACCCAACGCTGCCGCGCGCCTTGGCGGAGCCCCCACCCAACGCTGCCGCGCG
>JBDHVF010000501.1:0-6327 GCA_039809605.1 Polyangiales bacterium
GCCGACGTCTCCGCGGCCGACGCCGCGCCCGACGCGCCGTGGAGCTGCCCCCGCAACCGCCCGCCTCCCCCCGCCGACGTGCGCATGTGCAACGGCGCGGCGGCCCTGTGCGACCGGCGCTTCGATCAGGTCGCGTACGCCACGACGCACAACGCGATGTCGTCGGAGGAGCGCGGCTTCGCCTCGCCCAACCAGCACTTCTCGATCACGCGGCAGCTCCGCGACGGGGTGCGCGCGCTGATGCTCGACGTGCACCCGTGGAACGACGAGGTGGGGCTCTGCCACGGCACCTGCCTCGCGGGCGCGCAGCGGCACGTCGAGGGCCTCTGCGAGGTGGCGCGCTTTCTCGACGAGAACCCCGCCGAGGTGGTGACGCTCATCTACGAGAGCTACGTGCCGGGGCCGCAGGTGGTGGCCGACCTGCGCGCGGTGGGGCTCGACGCCGACGCGCACGCGCAGCCCGCGGGCGACGCATGGCCCACGCTCGGCGAGATGGTGCGCGCGCGGCGGCGGCTCGTGGTGTTCACCGACCGCGACGACGACGCGGCGCCCTGGTACCACGACGTGTGGGCCTACGCGCAGGAGAACCCCTTCGCCGCCCGCACGCCGTCGGACCTCAGCTGCGACCAGAACCGCGGGCGCTCGACCAACGCGCTGTTCATCTTGAACCACTTTCTCACCGCGCCCCTCGCGTCGCCCGACCTCGCGCGCATGGTGAACTTCAACCCCGGGCTCATCGACCACGCGCGCCGCTGCCAGCGCGAGCGCATGCGCATGCCAAACTTCGTCACGGTCGACTTCTACGACCTGGGCGACCTCATGCCCGCGGTGAGCGCGCTCAACGGGATGTAGCGGCGGTTTCGTGCGATCCTCGCGCGCATGACCGAGGTGCACGACCCGTCTTCGCTCACGAAGGACCGCGTTCGCAGCCACGTGCCCGACGAGGTCGACGTGGCCGTCGTGGGGGCGGGCCTCGGGGGGCTCACGGCCGGCGCGCTGCTCGCGCGGCGCGGGCTGCGCGTGGCGGTGTTCGACGGCCACTACGTGGCGGGCGGCTGCGGCACGATGTTCTCGCGGGGCAGCGGGCAACGGCGCTTCGTGTTCGACATCGGGCTGCACTACGTGGGCGACTGCGGCCCCGCGGGGCGCATCCCGACGCTGCTGCGCGCGGCGGGGGCCGGCGAGGTGGCCTTCACGCCCATGGACCCCGAGGGCTACGACACGATCATGCTGCCGGGCCTGACGTTTCGCGTGCCCGCGGGGCGCGAGCGGTACCGCGCGCGGCTCATCGAGGCGTTCCCCTCGGAGCGCCGGGGCATCGACCGCTACGTGCGGCTGCTCGACGAGGTCGACCGCCTCGAGGCGACGATGCAGCGCGCGAAGCAGAGCCCCCTCGGGCTGCTCAAGACCGTGCTCCTGCACGGCCGCCTCGCGGCGCAGTACCAGGGCGCCACCATCGGGGACTTTCTCGACACGTGCACGAAGAACCCCGACCTGCGCGCGGTGATGCTCGGGCAGAGCGGCGACTACGGCGTGCGCCCGAGCCGCGCCAGCGCGATGCTGCACTGCGGCCTCGCCAACCACTACTTCAAGGGCGCGTACTACCCCCGCGGCGGAGGGCAGGCGCTGGCCGACGCGCTCTCGCGCTCGATCGAGCGCCACGGCGGCGGCGTGTTCCTGCGCCGCCGCGTCGAGCGCATCGCCGTCGAGGGAGGCCGCGCCACGGGCGTGCGCGTGCGCGAGCTGCGCGGCGAGGCACACCCCGTGCGGGCGCGCGTGGTGCTCTCGAACGCCGACCTGCGGCGCACGTACGACGAGCTCGTGGGCCTCGAGCACCTGCCCCCGGAGCTGCGCGCGGGCGTCTCGCGCTACGAGATGGCGGGGGCGATCTTCATGACGTGCCTCGGGGTGAAGGGCGACCTGCGCGACGTCGGCATGCGCGCGACGAACTACTGGGAGTTCGATTCGAACGACCCCGAGGCCATCTACGACGCGGCCGAGCGCGGCGACGTCACCCCCCGGTGCAGCTACATCACGAGCGCGTCGCTCAAGGACCCGGGCACGCCGGGCCACGCGCCCGAGGGGCACATGTCGCTCGGGGTGATGACCCTCGCGCCGGGCGAGGCGAGGCACTGGGGCGTGGGCGCCGAGGCGGCGCGCTCCACGGGCTACCGCCACGACGCGGCGTACGCCGAGCGCAAGCGCCGCGTCGAGGACGCGCTCGTCGAGCGGCTCGAGCGGCGCTTTCCGGGCGTGGCGTCGCGCATCGTGCTGCGCGAGTCGGCCACGCCCGTCACCCACGCGCGCTACACCGAGGCGTACGGGGGCTCGGCGTACGGGCTCGCGGCGACGCCCGAGCAGTTCATGAAGAACCGCCCGGGCTACCGCTCGCCGGTCGCCGGGCTCTACCTCTGCGGCGCCTCGACGCGCGCGGGCCACGGCGTCGTGGGCGCGATGAGCTCGGGGTGGAACGCGGCCTTTCGCATCGCGAAGGAGCTCGACCGCCCGCTGCCTCCGCTCGCAGGCGATCGCTGAGCGAGCGTCACATGCGGCTGCCCGAGAGGGCGTAGGTCACGTCGCAGGGCATGGTGGTGAACTGGCCGTCGCCCGCGCCCACGAGCGGCCGGCAGTCGCTGCCGGGCGCGGGGCCGAACACGATGGTCTCGGTCGCGCGGAACGAGCGCGCGACGGGCGCCGCGCCCGCGTCGGCGCCCGCGTCGACCGACCCGTCGCCCGCGTCGGGGTCGTCGAAGGTGACGGTGCCCTCGATCACGTCGGTGCGGTGCACCGTGCAGCCCACGATGTCTCGGCGGGGGTCGGGCTGCCAGGCGACGAGGTCCTGCTCGAGCACGAAGCGAAAGGCGCGGGCCGGGGCGTTCCACGTGCCCGCGACGGTGGTCGCGCCCTCGGGGACCCAGCGCGCGACGCCGTTGGCCGCCTTGAGCTCCACGGCGTAGCTCACGGTCGGGTCGAGCTGCATCGACTGGGCGCCGCAGGTGTTGCCGCCGCGCGTGGCGACCACGCGGAAGCGGCCGAGCGCCACGCCGTCGTCGGGCACACACGCGCAGAGCAGCGCGCACGCGGCCAGGAGGGTCCGGGTCGACATGCGCACCGCTCTACGCTCGCTCGCTTCGCGGCGGCAACTTTCGGGCGGGAGTCAGCGGGGGATCAGGGAGGAGGGATCGGACCGAGAGGGGCGCCGCTCAGCGGCAGGCGACGTAGCCCTCTTCGGCGTAGCAGTCGTTGTCCGAGTCGCAGAAGCAGTGCGCCTCGCCCGGCCAGCAGTAGCGGATGTGGCCGGAGACCGTGCCCACCGGGTCGTTGCGGTAGTCGTAGTACACGGGCTCGGGCGGGCACGTCCTGGCGGGGGCCGTGACGGCGTAGTTACGGTTGCCCGTGGTGGCCTCGTAGGTCACCGTCGCGCGGGCGTCGCGGGCCCACACGCGGATGATCCACGTGCCCGCGGCGTTGGGCGTGAAGGCGCAGGTCGAGACGGCCGTGTAGCCGCCGCAGGGGCGCGACCACACGCCCGACGGGCTGCGCACCGAGAAGAGGTAGCGGGGCGCGCTCGACCCTGCGCTCGCCGCGGTGATCGTGGTCGCGTGGCCGACGATGCCGGCGCCCGACGTGGTGAAGTTCACCGAGGTCACGTGCATGCCGCTGGTGGGCTCGGGCGTCGGCGCAGGCGTCGGCGTGGGGGTCGGCGTCGGCGTGGGGGTCGGCGTCGGCGTCGGCGTGGGCGTGGGCGTGGGGGTCGGCGACGCGTCGGGCGTCGTCGAGGCGTCACGCGGCGCCGAGGCGTCGGTGGTGGTCGAGGCGTCACGCGGGGCCGAAGCATCCGTCGTGGTCGAGGCGTCACGCGGCGCCGAGGCGTCGGTCGTGGTCGACGCGTCGGGGGTGGGGGCGGGCGCGGGCGCCGGCGCGGGGGCGGGCGCCGGAGCCGACGCGCTCAGCACGAAGGGCCCGCGGTCGCGGGTGCTGCCGCGCGCGACGAGGTTGATGTCGTCGACGACGCCGAAGGGAGAGGCCGAGGCGACCATGCCCGTGCCCGCGGCGGGGCCGCTCGCCGAGGGGCGCGCCGTCGTGAGGATCGTCGCGCGGTCGGCCGCGGCGGCGGGCACGCCGACCTGGGGGTTGGTCGAGAGGAAGCCCGTCTGCGAGGCGACGTTGAGGTAGCCGCCGGTGGGGATGCCGGAGCCGTTGTTCCAGAAGGTGTTGTACGAGGTCGAGAGGCCCGAGAGGCCGTGGCTCGAGAGCATGAAGGGCGTCGGCATGCGGCCGCGCGTGTCGACCATCACGTTGTTGACGACCTGCACGTTCTCCGAGCGCGCCGCGGGGCCGTTGCCGGCGCGGAACTCGACGAGGGCGCGGTCGTTGTTGATGAGCAGGTTGTTGGCGATGTACGCCCCCTGCGCGTCGTAGACGGCGATCGCGCCCACGACGCCGTTCATGATCACGTTGTTGCGAAAGACGACGTTGATGATCTCGAACTGCTCGCCCTGCAGCAGCTCGATGTCGGTCGGCCCGCCGATGCCCACCACGGGGTCGCTCGCGCCCGTGTGCTGCTGGCTGTAGACGTTGCGCTCGATCACGGTGTTGCGCGAGCCGCCCTTGACGAACATCACCATCGACCCGGCGTCGTGCATGAAGTTGTCGCGGATCACGCTGTCGTCGACGTCGACGAAGTCGAGGCACTCCTGGTAGGGGTTCTCACCGCCGCTGCGCGGGCCCGGCCGAGCGAACTCCGAGCGCTCGATCGTGATGTGGTGGCACTGGTTGATCTTCACCACGTCGCCGTTGGGCCCGGCGTCGTGCACGTACATGTTCCGGAGGGTGATGTGGTGCGAGCCGCTGTCGATGTGCACGCCGTTGTCACCCGAGTTGCGCACCTCGAAGCCGTCGAACACGAGGTACGACGAGTTGCCGACGCGCAGCGCCTCGCCGCCGCCCTCGATCACCGCGCGGCGCGGGCCGTCGGCCGACACGATGGTGATCGGCGCCGAGGCCGTGCCGCTGTGCTCGATCCAGCCGCCGCCGGGGTAGGTGCCCGCGGGCACCAGGATGCGGTCTCCAGGGTTCGCGCGGTTGATCACGCTGGCGAGAGAGTCGCCAGGCGAGATGCGAATGTCGATGCCCTGAGAAGCTTCCTCGACGGGCTCGTCCTCGGCCGGCGCCCCGCAGCCGGAGAGAGCGAAGGCCGCGAGCGCCGCGGCCGGGATGGTCCAGAACATGTAGGTACGGAGGTTGTTGGAGCGGAGAGTCATTCCACCTCGGTTGGGCCGTATCCGGCCTCTGGGTTGTGGCTCTCGACAGACCGGTGCCCTCGGAGCACGCCGTGCCTTCTCAGGCGGAGCGAGCCTCGTGTGGTGACACCCTGCGGCAACAGGGCTCGTGTCACCTGGGAACCAGTGCGGTCTCGAGCGGTGAGGCCCGACGATTCGCATGGTGACTTCGGAGCGTCAACGACCCCCATTCCCCATGAAATCCAGAGATCCAATAACGACAACGAGCACGATGGAGCCAGCGCGTCTACCCCCAGGCACCGCCGAGCACAGGCTGCTACCACGTGGGGAATGACGCATTCCGCGTTTCGAATCGGTAGTTAGAAGCCCCCACCAGGCCAGCGCAACCCCTTGCGCACGTGGCGTTCGTGCACACCCGTGCGGACTCGCCACATGTAAAATTGCACACAGTTGTCGGGAGGGCTCTCTCTTGAGAGAGGAAACGCCTCGCCCGCGTCGAACGGCCTATTTCTGCGCTCATTTTCTGCGTTGAATTTATGCAACGCGCGCCGCGGCGAGGCGATGACGCGGGCGTCACATCACAGATTCCCTTTGCTGCAAGCTGTTTCGCAGCGAACCACCGCCCCGCGCGTCTCTGATCACCTCGCGCGCATCGCTCGGAGCGGCAGTGCAGGAGGGCTTCTGCGCGCCGGTCCTGCGCTCAGCACCGCGGCGCGAGCAGCACCAGCGCGTCGGCCGTCACGCACTGGAGCGCGTAGCCCGTGCACCACAGTCGCAGCAGCGGCGCGAAGGGGTCGGCCACCTCGGCGAACGCGCGGCCTCGCAGCGCCTCGGGGACGGCCTGCAGCTCGGGCAGCCGCAGCCGGGTGTGTTTCCGATCGTGCTCACGGCGCCCGGAGATCCGCCGATTGGCATGAAGCCGGCGCAGCGCGTACGAGGGCGTGGCCGTCGTCCGAGTGCGTGGTCGTCGCCGCCCGGGGTACGCCGGAGTCCATGGGCTCTCTGAGCCTGTCTTCCGCACCCTGAACGTCCGCCCTCCGTCGCGGCTGGTTCTCGCGAGGCGCGCCCGTGCCCGGGGTTCGCC
>JBDHVF010000502.1:0-6315 GCA_039809605.1 Polyangiales bacterium
CCCCATTCTTGCGCCCCGAAGGGGCCGCATCCCTGCACAGCCCGGCGGCTCGACGCCGGGTTTGAGCAACCCCAACGTCCGCATTCCACGCGCGGATGCGCAACCCCAACGCCCGCATTCCACGCGCGGATGCGCAACCCCGACGCCCGCATTCCACGCGCGGACGCGCGATCCCTCACGCCCTCACCACGCGCGCGCCGCCGTCACCCGTCGCGCCGCTCAACGGCCCGCGTCGGCGACCGCGCCCGCGTCGACGGGCTCGAAGCGCAACACCTGCTGCACGGGCACGGCGGTCACGCGGCGCTCGCGCGCGAGGGCGGCGACCTGCGCGCGCTCGGCGGCGGCGCGGCGCTCCATCATGATGCGCAGGCGGATCCAGTCGGACTGGGCGGCGAGCGAGCGCTCCTCGGCGCGGCGCCGCGAGACCAGGTGCACGACGAAGAAGCCCGGCTGCTCGTGCCAGCGGCCCTCGACCACGCGCGGCAGCGTGTCGTCGTCGCGCGCGATCGCGAACACCGCCGCGCGCACGGCCGGGTCGAGCTCCACGCCGCCGGGGATGGGCGACGGGGTCACGTCGCGCACGTCGCCCGCCATCGAGCGCAGGTGGGGGTCGTCGTTGTGCTCGGCCGCGAGCCTGCGAAACGCGGTGACCGCGCGCCCGCGCCGGCGCTGGAGCGCGAGGCGGAGCACCTCTTGAGCCTCGCGCCGGCTCGCGACGAACACGAGGCGCGCGCGCCGCCGCTCGGGCAGGTGAAAGCGCTCGGGGTGCGACTCGTACCACCGGCGCACCTCGTCGTCGTCGGGGCGCGCCACGTCGAGCGCGGGGTTGATCACCAGCGCGCGCAGCCGCGACACGAGCGCGCGCTCGACCGCCGCCCGCACGAAGGGGTCGGACTCGAGCCCGCGGCGACGGGCCTCGTCGGCGAGCAGGCGGTCGGCCACCATGCGGTCGACGAGCTCCTGCACGAGCGGGGGGTTGGTGGCGTAGCCCTCTTGCAGGGCGCCCGACGCGTCGTGCAGGCGCGCGACGACCTCGCCCGCGGTGATGCGCACGCCGCGCCCCGTCACCACGGGCGCCGACGCGTCGACGAGGGTCACCACCCTCCACGCCGCCGCGCCCGCGTCTTCGCTGACGGGCGGCCCCTCGTCGTCGTCGGGCTCGGCGACGGGCGTGGGCGAGTCAGACGGGCGGGCGGGCACCTCGGCCGACGGGGGCGCGTGGAGGGGCTGGGCGAGCGCGGCGGCGCACGAGAGCGCGAGGCCGACGGTCGACGTCCAGAGCAGCGAGGCGCGCTTCATCGTGGCGGCGATCTACCACCGCACCCGAGGCGCCGTCACCCCCCGCACAGCGCGTCGAGCGCGCCCGCCGCGAGCTCGGCGCGGGTGAAGACCCCGCGGTCGAGCACGAGCGCGGTGACGAGCTCCGCGGGCGTCACGTCGAACGCGGGGTTGAACACGGCCACCTCGCGCGGCGCCCATCGCGCCGAGCCGAACGCGCCCGACGCGCCGCGCACCTCGTCGGCGCCGCGCTCCTCGATGGGGATGTCTCTGCCCGTGCGCGCCGCGCGGTCGACCGTGGTGAAGGGCGCCACAGGGTAGAGCGCGACGTCGTGGTGCCGCGCAGAGACCGCCACGCCGTAGGTGCCGACCTTGTTGGCGAAGTCTCCGTTGCGCGCGACGCGGTCGGCGCCGACGAAGACCTTCTGCACCCTGCCGTCGCGCATCACGATGGGCGCCATCGAGTCGGTGATGAGCGTGTGGGCGACGCCCGCGCGCGCGAGCTCCCACGCCGTGAGCCGCGCGCCCTGGAGCAGCGGCCGCGTCTCGTCGACCCACGCGTGAATGCGCTTGCCCTGCTGTGATGCGCGCACGATCACCCCGAGCGCCGTGCCCACGCCCACGGTCGCCAGCGCGCCCGCGTTGCAGTGGGTGAGCACCCCGTCGCCGTCTTCGATGAGCGCCGCGCCGCGCTCGGCCATCGCCTCGCAGAGCGCCACGTCTTCGTCGAAGAGCGCGAAGGCTTCGCGCGTGGCCTCGCTCCGGCCGCCGCGCTCGAACGCCGCGGTCACGCGGTCGACGGCGTTCATGAGGTTGACCGCCGTGGGGCGCGCCGCGCGCAGGTGCGCCGCCGCCGCGCGCCACGCGTCGTCGCTCACGGCCGCGCGCGCGTGGAGGCCCAGCGAGAGCGCCGCGGCCACGCCGATGAGCGGCGCGCCGCGCACCGCGAGGCAGCGGATGTGCTCGGCCATGCGCGGGGGGTCCGTCGCGTCGAGCCAGCGCTCCTCGTCGGGCAGCCGTCGCTGGTCGAGCACCTCGAGCCGCGCTCCGTCGAAGCGCAGCGCCACCGAGTCGAGCGGTCGCAGGGTCATCGCGCGAGAGGGCGTACACCGCGCGGGCGCGGGCGACAACCCGGTCGCGGAACGATCACGCGTCGCTCACCGCAGCGGCGTGGAGCAGCCGCTGCGCGTGTCGACCTGCACGATCGTCTGGAGGCAGTTGGGCGCCGCCCTCAGGCTCGCGCACCCGCGCCCGACGCGAAAGCAGTGGTTGACCATGGTCGCCACGCAGTCGCTCAGATCCTGCACCGTGGCCTCGCAGCGCGGCACGCGCAGGATGTTCTGCACACACAGATCCAGCGGCAGCGTCTGCATGCACGCCCTCAACGGCCCGCCGCACGAGAGGCTCCCATAGCGCGACGACGCGTAGCCGGGCACCTCCTCGGGGTAGATCGGGAAGTCCGTTCCAGGGCGAAACCCTCGCCGATCGAAGACCCACTGGCACCATCGCCGCACCTGCTCCGGCGTCAGGTCCGAGAGCCGCGCGTCCATCGGCAGCCCCCCCGCGTCGGCCACGGGGTCGTGGTTGGCGGTGTAGCAACTCGGCGGCTCACGTTGACAGCGCCAGGCTCGTACTCCTGCATCTGCCCAAAGGCATCTGCATCGCAAATCAACTCCATAGGAACAGTATTCCGCGGTTCCATTTTGACCACATGGCGCCCCCTCAGACGGCGGGTCTGGCGGGCACGGCTCGCTTACGGAGCCAAAGTCCTGACAAGTCCACTGCCCCCATTCGGTACATCCACAGTAACATCCCCACCAATAACCTGGGCGCTCTTCTTCAAGGCAAAGGTCAACGTGTTCCATATCACAAGGCAATCCGGTCCGGCCGGCACCAAAGATGTGGCAGGCCGGCACGTCGGGCCTCCACGACATTTCGCCCGGCACGTCGTCTGTATCCATCGCAGCGTCACGCTGCTGAGACACGTCGAGCATGCCGCCGTCAGCGGCGTCCAATTCCTCGGCGGGGATGTCGATCGTCGCATCCTTGGGGGGCGCTACATCCGATGCCTCATGTCCGGCATCGAGGAGCGCATCCGTGACCGCCACTCCGATGTCCATCTTCGGAGAGGCGGCGTCGCCTGTGCCGTTGGATGCTGAGTGCGATGAGGGGCACCCGCCCACCATCCACAGCGCCAGCGTCCAGAGCGCTGCGCGGCGTCGGGGAGGGTGGGCGGTTGCTCTCTTCATGCGCGTCCCCGTCGCGACTACGGCCCGGCGAGCGTGGGCCGTCGGTCACCGCACCGAAACACCAGCCGAGCCTGATAGGGCCGCGTCGGATCATCGGGTTCGTGCAACAGGATGCTGCGAGTGCAGTTGACCTCGTAGTCCCCGTGCAGGAGGTGGGCGTAGTTGGCCACCGCCTCGGTGTGCGTCGGCCACTCCATGGTCGCCACGCACATCGTCGTCCGGCAGTCCACCCGAACGGCGCGGCCATGCGCGCGCACCTGGAGCTGCTCGAGATCGCTCTCCAGCGACTGTACGGCGCGCGCGGACCATTGAGCGTCGATCGATTCACGTGCATGCCGGTCGAGCGCCTCACGCTCCTCGTCCTCGTGGATCCGCCGCGACTCCTCGACGTTCACGGGGGGCGGTGGCTGTGAGGCCGTTGGCGTGGAGTGCTCTCGCGCCTCGATCTGCCCCATGCGAGTTCGTAAGGCGTCGAGCTCGGCCTGCATGTTGACCTGCGGCGCCACGTTGTCGGCGCTCACATGCGGCGGCGGTGGTGCAGGCCGCTCCAGGTGAGGTGTTGTCACCACGACGGAAGGGCGCGGCTCCGGGGTGGGCCGAGACACGGCGAGCGAGGTCAACACGCCCGCTGCGACCCCGGCAGCCACCGGAATCGAATTTCGCAGGAGGGTGTGCATGGGCCTCAGATCACCGTGTAGATCCCGCGAAAGGTGCTCTCGGCACCCGTGCTGAAATCCTTGGGAGGCAGTCGCACGATGATGTAGCCGAAGTCCGAACGCGTCGAACTCGTCCAGGGATGGTCGCTGAGGGAGAGGTTCACGGTCAGCGTCGTCGCCCCGGTGCCGCTCGTCGAATTCGCCGTGCTGGTGCAGGTGCCTCCGGCACTCCCGATGTACGAGACGCACGCCTTCACGTCGACATCGAGCGACGAACTGCCGTCGGTCACCGACAGCGTCACGCTCGTGTAGTTTTCTTTCATGAAGTTGCTGGTGTCGACGACGGGGCAGAGCACGCGCAGGTAGTTGAGCGCCTGCGGGTTGTGGATCTGGAAGCCCCAGGGGGCATCGTAGGTCGGCGCCACCGGGTCGACGATGCGACACACGGCGTTCGCAGGCTGCCGCCGCCACGCGGCCGTGACGGGAGCGGGGCGGAGCGTGACGAAGGTCGCGAGCGCGGTCGCAGCGAACATCGCAAGCTGCCGCGAGAAGCGAAACGGCATGATCTTCATGGTCATCTCCTCGCGCTCAGTTGCTGATGGAGTAGCCGCGGATGGTGCTCACCGCGCCAGACTTGCTGGGAGGCAGCTCGACGTAGAGGTACCCGTAGTCCGACTCCGTGCTCGTGGTTCACACGGAACTCGTTGGAGGCGACAACGATGCCGCTCCCATCGTCGTCGCGCCGCTCGATGCGGCACTCCCGCACGTTCCACCACCAGCGATATATGAAATGCACGCTTTGGACACGACGCTGCCGTTCACGGAGTCGTCGTTGTTGTCGTCATAGTAGACGGTCAGCGTGGTCGT
Source organism: Polyangiales bacterium (assembly GCA_039809605.1). GTDB lineage: Bacteria > Myxococcota_A > Polyangia > Polyangiales > CAISKJ01. The sequence continues at coordinate 5,051 of JBDHVF010000502.1, forward strand.
CGACGCCTTGGTGAACGAGTCGTCGCCCGTGGCGCCGCTGCCGTCGACGATCGGGCAGCGGAGCGCCATCCGGTCGGAGCTGCTGTAGTTGCCCACGGCGGTGAAGTCGTTGTCGGGCCCGACCGTGGTGCCGCTGTCGTTGAAGCAGCTCGCGCCGATGCGCTGGTGCCAGACGGCCTCGGCGCGCGAGGGGCGGGTCGTCACGAAGCCCACGATCGCGCCGGCGAGCGCGAGCAGCAGGGAGCGAAGGACGGGGGGTTTCGTACGCATGGTGCTCCTCCGCTCAGATGGTGATCCGGTAGCCCCAGACACCGCTATTGGCGCTGGAGTACTGCGGAGGGATGGACACGTACACGTACCCGAAGTCCGACGCGTAGGTGCAGGTCGTGGAACAGCCCTCGCTCCACGTCGAGAGGTTGACGTTCAGGGTCGACGAGCCGGTGCCCGTGGTGGCATTGGCATTGTTGCAGATGCCGCCCGTCGCGCTGGCGTAGGCCACGCAACTGGCCGCGTAGATCTCGTTGGCGCGTCCGCCTCCCGAACCACCGTTGTTGTCCGTGTAGCTCAGCGTCGCGCTCGTCACCGCGCCCTTGGTGAACGCGTCGCTCTCGAGGAGGGCGCAGGACAGTTCGAGGTAGTCCGTAGTGCTGGTGTTGAAGATCTGATCGCCCGTGCCGCCCGTGTACGACGGCGAGGGCGACATGATCGCGCAGTTCGCGCGCACGCTGTACTGACGCCACGAAGCCCGCGCGTCCCCGGCACGCAGCGCCACGAAGGTGGCGACCGCGGCGCACAGGAACAACATCCATTGACGTGTCTGCTTCATCGAGATTCCTCCCACTTCTCGAAGGGCTCCTGGCGGCGCAAGTCCATCCCGACGCCCTTCACGGTTCCTACGACAAGATCGAACCCACCCGTCAGCCATCCCAACGGCCTCGAGGATCCAAGGTCAAGCCCTGGCGACCCTCGCTCCATCAGCCCACGAGATCAACCTCGAATTGCAAGTTTTTTTCAAACTACCTTTTCTTTCATAGACCAATCAGTACATTTCGAAGAGACACAGCGCTACAGCGATTCGCCTTGACGTGCGATCCTCCCCGTGACCCACGTCCCCGCCGACGCTCGCCACGAGCGCGCCGCCAGCGCGATTGTCCTTGCCGCCACGCGGTCGCATGCGGTGGTATGCGCCCTCGCATGGAGGTGCATCCCGCATGAGGCAGATCCCGATGTCGCGTTCGCTGGCCTGGTTCCTCGATGAGCTGTGG
>JBDHVF010000503.1:0-6312 GCA_039809605.1 Polyangiales bacterium
AGGGCGGCGTACGACGCGGCGCTCACGAGCGCGAGGGCGCGCGCGGGCGACGCGGGCACGAGCGCGAGGGCCGCGCGGCCGAGGGCGACGAAGACCGGGTAGCCGGGCGGGTGGGGGTGGCCCTGCGCGAGGTCGAAGCGCAGGAGCGAGCGCACGAAGCGTGAGCCGTCGAGGTCCTGCTCGACGGGCGCGAGCGCGGGCAGGCGCGTGAGGAGCGCGAGCGCGAACGCGAGGGCCGCGCCGCGCCGGGCGGTCATCGGCCGGCGTCGCTCGTGCCGCCGCCCGTGCCGGCGCCGCTCATGTACGGCGAGTTCAGCGGCGACGTGGTGTTGGGCGCGAGGCCGATCACGCAGTCGCACGCCCCGTAGCCCTCGCCCCCCTGCGGCTGCGCGCGGCAGGTGCGGTAGCCCCACGTGCCGTCGCCGCAGCGGCACTGCACCTGGTCGCCCGGCACGCACACGCGCTCGCTCCCCCCGCACGAGGCCGCGCACGAGAGCGCCAGCAACCACCAGAGACCCGCTCGAACGAAGCTCACGGAGACGGCTCGTACCAGATGTTGATAACGAGAGTCAAGATTGGTTTGGTATTGATTCTGATTCCTTCTTTCACTAAGACCTGACGCCACGAGGGGTCGACGGAGGCTCTCTCGAAGACATCTCAGGAGGACACGATGAAGAGGTACGGACTGGTCGCGGCGCTCGCGTTGGCGCTCACGGCGGGCTGTGGAGACGACGGGGCGGCGCCCGCGACGCCCGGCACCACGGCGATGTTCATGGGGCGCTACACGGCGAGGACCTCGATCGCCGAGATCACGCGCCTCAACGCCGACCTCGCGGCGCTCAAGGAGCACGCCGAGGAGCAGCGCTTCGCGATGATCGAGCCCGCGGTGATGCCCGGCGCCGCCGTGACGCAGTGGCTCTCTCGCCTCGACGCCGACTTCTCGGGCGACGCGTCGGGCGCGGGCGCGGCCACGCTCCAGGGCCAGCTCCGCGCGGCGCTCGCGCGCTGGCACGCGGCCCCCAACGACATGTCCATCGCCAAGGGCGTCTCCGAGACGGCGGAGAAGACCTTCATCGTCGCGCAGCTCCTCGCGATGCACTCCGAGATCCGCGCCGCGCTCGCGGAGATCGACGACGGCGAGTGGGCCGAGGCCCGCGAGCACTGGGACCGCGCCGCCGCGTGGTTCACCGCGCTCGAGCCCGCGTACGGCCGCCGCTCCGACACGACCGTCGCCGACGTGTGGGGCCCCGGCAGCTCGAACGTCACCGACGAGAACCTCTCCGCGCGCAGCGTCGAGCTCCTCTCGCGCGGCGCGCAGCTCATCGACGCCCACGCCGCCGCCAACGCGAGCGACGCGGCGCGCCAGCTCCTCGTGTACTCGACGAAGTACGCGTACCTCTCGGCGCTCAACTACGCCAACGTCTTCGAGACGCGCGCGCGCACCATGGGCGACCTCGAGTACCCGCGCGCCGAGGGCGGCACCCTCTTCGAAGGCGTGCTGATGCCCTTCCACAACCGCGCGAGCGAGGGCTCGGCGCAGGCCGCGGCCGTGAGCGCCGCGCGCGCCCGCTGGACCTACGGCGTCACCGCGGCGCAGGGGCCCACGCGCCTGTCGCTCGTGCGCGACTGCGGCGCGCTCTACGGCCTGCTCACGGCCGAGGGCGTGGCGGGCTACGCGACCGCCAGCGACCCGGCGCGCGCCGCCACGCGCTCGACCCTCCGCGGCGTGGTCGACACGCTCGACGAGGCCCTCGCCTACGCCCGCCAGGACCCGGCCGCGCTCCGCACGAAGCTCACGACCGCCGAGGCGCGCTCCATGGCAGGCGACCACGCGGGCGCCGCGGCGCTGCTGCGCGAGGTGCAGCAGGCGGTCGACGCCGTCGCCCACGTCGGGCAGTGATGCGTACGCTCACGCTCGCCGCGATGGCGCTCCTCGCCGCGTGCAGCACCGCCGACGTGGCCCCGCCCGACGTGTACTTCGACCCCACCGCACGAGGGCGCCTGCCCGACGGCGGCGACGCGGCGAGCGACGCGCCCGACGCGACCGACGTCACCGACGTGACCGAGGTGACCGACGTGACCGACGCGTCCGACGTCACCGACGCGTCCGACGACGCGGCGGTCGTCGCCGACGACGTCACCGACGGCGAGTGACCGTCAGTACCCCTCGGTCTTGCTGATGATCTCGTTCATGATCTCGCGCGTGCCCCCGCCGATCGGGTAGAGCCGCGCGTCGCGGTAGAGCCGCTCGACCAGGTACTCGCGCATGTAGCCGTAGCCTCCGTGGATCTGCACGGCCTGGTCGCACACCGCGCTGCACGCGTCGGTGGCGGCGTTCTTCGCCATCGCCGCGAGGCCCGCGAGGCCCGGGTCGTCGCCCTGCCTCACGACGCGCGTCACCACCTCGCCCGTGAGCGCCCGCGCCGCCGCGACGCGCGTCGCCATGTCGGCGAGCTTGTGGCGCGTCACCTGAAAGCCCGTGAGGGCCTTGCCGAAGGCGTGCCGCTCCCGCGCGTACGCGACCGACTCTTGATAGGCCAGCGACGCGATCGCCACGCACTGCACCGCGAGCAGCACGCGCTCGACAGCGAAGTTCTGCACGATCGTCACGAAGCCCATGTTCTCTTCGCCGAGCAGGTTCGACGCGGGCACGCGGCAGCCCTCGAACACGAGCTCCGCGGTGTCTGACGCCCACCAGCCCATCTTGCGCAGCTTGCGGCCCACGCCGAAGCCCGGCGTGCCGCGCTCGACCACGATCAGCGACACGCCGCCGTGGCCGGGGCCCCCCGTGCGCACGGCCACCGTCACCAGGTCGGCGCGCGCGCCCGACGTGATGAAGGTCTTGGACCCGTCGATCACGTAGTGGTCGCCGTCGCGCACCGCGCGGGTGCGCAGGCCCGCCACGTCGCTGCCGCCGCCGGGCTCGGTGATCGCCAGCGCGGCGATCTTCTCGCCCCGCACCACGGGCTCGACGAAGCGCCGCTTCTGCGCGTCGCTGCCCGCGCGGAGGATCGGCGGCACCGCGATGCCGTGGCTCCCCAGGCCCACGCAGGTGCCCACCGAGCGGCCCGCGGTGATCATCTCCTCGCAGGCCACGACCACGTGCGAGAGGTCTCCGCCCGCGCCGCCGTACTCCGAGGGGTACCCCAGGCCGAGCATCCCCGCCTCGGCGGCCTTCGCGTAGAGCTCGCGGGGGAACTCCTCGGCCTCCTCCCATTCGTCGGCGTGGGGCGCGATCTCGCGCGCGGCGAAGCGGCGCACCTGCTCGCGCAGGGCCGCGTGCTCGTCGGTCTCGAAGAGGTACGGGTGCATAGGCGCCGAGTGTCACGCGCCGGCCGCGGGCGCGCCGTAGAAATCTCACGGCGGGCGTTGCCGACCCTCGCGGTGCGATCGTAGGGTCCGCGCATGGCAGCGTATTTCGACGACGACGACCTGGCGCACTTCGGCGAGCTCGAGAGGCACCACCCCGAGCTCTGGGGCCTGTGGGCGAAGTACTACGGCAAGGCCTTCGAAGAGGGCCTGCTCACGAAGCGCGAGAAGGTGCTCATCGGCTTCGCCGTCGCGCTGTCGGAGAAGTGCCCCTACTGCATCCACTCGTACACGTCGCAGGCCCAGTCTCTCGGGCTCGCGATGGAGCACCTCGCCGAGGCCGCCCACGCCGCCGCCTCGCTGCGCGCGGGCATCACCATGGCCCACGCCCTCGTGGCCCACAACATCGACAAGAAGACCGGGATGTGACCGCGCGATGGCGATGACGCTCCCCACGCTCGCCTCGCGCCGCCTGCCGCTCGCGCACGCGAGCGAGCAGCGCGCGGTGATCCGAAGGCTCCCGCTCGCGCGAGAGTTCGACCAGCGCCTCGCCGAAGCGGGCCTCGCGCCGCTGCGCCCCACGCGCGTCGAGGTGCTCCAGGTGAACGTGGGCAAGGTCTGCAACCAGACCTGCCGCCACTGCCACGTCGACGCGGGCCCCGACCGCCGCGAGGTGATGTCGCGCGAGACCCTGGAGCTGTGCCTCGCCGCGCTCGCGAAGACGCCCATCCCCACGGTCGACATCACCGGCGGCGCGCCCGAGATGAACCCGCACTTCCGCTGGTTCGTCGGCGAGGTGCGCGCGCTCGGCCGGCACGTGATGGACCGCTGCAACCTCACGATCCTCGAGACGCCGTCGCACCGCGACCTGCCGGAGTTCTTCGCGGAGCACCGCGTCGAGGTGGTCTGCTCGCTGCCGCACTACCTCGGCGGGCGCACCGACCGACAGCGGGGCGACGGCGTGTTCGAGAGGTCGATCCGCGCGCTGAAGCGCCTCAACGCTGCGGGCTACGGAGACGGTCGCTCGGGGCTGCGCCTCGTGCTCGTGGCGAACCCCGTGGGGGCCTTCACCATCGCCGACCAGAGGCTCATGGAGGCCGAGTTTCGCAAGGCCCTGGGCGAGCGGCACGGGGTGGTCTTCGACGCGCTCTACTGCCTCACCAACATGCCCATCGCGCGCTACCTCGAGTGGCTCGTCGAGTCGAAGAACCTCGACGCCTACATGGAGTCGCTCGCCAACGCGTTCAACCCCGCCGCCGCCGCGGGCGCGATGTGCCGCAACACGGTCTCGGTGGGCTGGGACGGCACCCTCTACGACTGCGACTTCAACCAGATGCTCGAGATGCCCGTGGAACGCGGCGCCCCGAGGCACGTGCGCGACTTCGACCTGGGCGCGCTCACGGCGCGCACGATCGAGACCGACCGCCACTGCTTCGGCTGCACCGCGGGCGCGGGGTCGAGCTGCGGCGGCGCCACGTCGTAGCAAGGGCGGACGCGATCGGGACGTCGCCAGCCCCCGGCGGATGGCGCCGTGGGAGCCCCCACTCCCAGCCTCGCCCCCGCCTCGGGGGCGAGGCTGGGAGTGGGGGCCCTCTACGACGCAGCTACAGTTGTCGTCCCAAGCGTGGTCGATCGAGGCAGTGGCCTCCGACGCTGTGCCGCGATCACCGACCGCGTGTCGCCGCGGCGCTCGACGCTACATCACCCCGTCGGAAACGCTTTCCGACGGGTCTACGACGCCGCGATGCGCCGTCGGACACGCGATCCGACGGCGTGCAGGCGGCCCGTCACCCCGTCTGCGCGCGCTTCGGACGCCAGCGCCGTGCGCTGCCATCCCGCGGGATCGCGTGTCCGACCGCTCTGCGTCGTGGCGAATCCGCTTCCATCGCGTGGTCGCGGTCGCTACGGTCGAGGTGCAAGGAGGGTCACGCACGATGCCGCGCCGCAAGTTCATGTCGGGCACCTCGCTCGACGACGCATGGGATTCGGTGGTCTTCACGCGCGAGGCGATCGCGGTCGAGGTCGACGAGGCCGACAAGCCGCTCGCGACCGCGCTCGCGTCGCTCGTCAAGGAGCTCGATCCCCTCATCGCCCGCGGCGAGGCGCTGATGACCGAGCGCCGCGGGCGCCGCCGCGAGGTGTCGCGCGCGCACGCCCGCGTGCGCCGCCGCGACGTGAGGGCCGATCAGGTCACGCTCGACCTGCACCACGACGTGCTCGGCGCGTCGCGCAAGGGGCGCGAGGCGCCGCTCTTCCAGCGCTTCTTCGGCGAGGCCGCGTCGCTCATCGTCAAGCGCGCTCTCGAGAGCCAGCTCCCGTTCCTGCGCTCGTTCGCGCGCGTGCTCGACGAGCCCGAGACGCCCGCGGACCTGCGCAAGAAGCACGAGAAGCCCATCGAGGCCGCGCTCGCGAAGGGCGAGGAGGCGCTGCGCCTGCGCGAAGACGCATTCGCCGACCAGGGCCGCACCCGCGCCCGCGTCGTGTCGTGGAAGGACGACGCCAATCGCGCGCTGCTCGGCGTCGAGGGCGCACTCCAGCGCATCGCCGCGCAGCACGGCTTCGACGAGGAGTGGGTCGACGGGTTCTTCCCCGTACCGACGAGCCGCGCCAGCGGCAAGGGCGATGGCGGCGGGGAGCCCGACGCGCCCGTGGACAAGCCCGCCTGACCCGAGCGCGATCGCCCGGCGCGTGAACGCGCGGGCAACCCTGGCGAAGCGTCGCGATGCGACGCTCCCGAGCGTTCACCCGTCGGGTGAGGCTCGCTCGCGAGCCTTCGCCGCGGTAGCCCGCGGGTTCACCCGCCGGGCGTGAGGCGACGCGGGATCAAACCGAAATCCACGCTGAAATCGAGGGGCCATACCAACTTCACGTCAAGTTTGCCGCTTTCGCGTGTGCGACGTGTCTCCCACTCGCGCAGCGGCGCACCTTCTCGTAGCCCCCACCCTCGCAGGCACGCACCTTCGCGGAGCCCCCACCCTCGCAGGCACGCACCTTCTCGGAGCC
>JBDHVF010000504.1:0-6308 GCA_039809605.1 Polyangiales bacterium
GGGCTGCGGGGGCGCGGGCGCCTCGACGCGGGGCGCCGGGCGCGGGGCCTCGGGCTGCGAGCGCTTGCACGCCGCGAGGGCCCCGAGCGCGAGCGCGACGGTCACGGCGCGCATCAGTTGTTGCCCTCGCGCAGGCCGAGCTCCTTCATCTTGATCTGAAGGCTCTTGCGAGAAATCTTCAGGAGCCGCGCGGCCTGCGTGACGTTGGTGTTCGTCTGCGCCAGGGCCTTCACGATGAGCTCCCGCTCGAGCTTCGTGGTGGCCTCGCGCACCTGCTCCTTGAGCCCGCCGGGCGTGGCGTCTCCGCCCTCGTCGGCCTCCTCGGGCGCCGCGGGCGCGCCCGACTCGGTGGCCGCGCCGCGCACCTCGGGCGGCAGGTTCGCGGGCTCGATCACGTCTCCGTCCGAGAGCAGCACGCAGCGCTCGATCACGTTCTCGAGCTCGCGGATGTTGCCCGGCCACGCGTAGCTCACCAGCGCCTCGCGCGCCTCGGGCGAGAAGTGGCTCGCGGGCTTCTTGAAGCGCTGCGCGTGGATCGCCAGGAAGTGATCGACCAGCAGCGGGATGTCGCTCCGGCGCTCCCTCAAGGGCGGCAGGTGGATCGGCACCACGTTGAGCCGGTAGTAGAGGTCCTCGCGGAAGCGCCCGGCGGCGATCTCGCGCTTCAGGTCACGGTTGGTGGCCGCGATGAGCCGCACGTCGACCGTGATGGGCTTGATGCCCCCCACGCGGTCGATCTCGCCCTCTTGAATGGCCCGCAGGAGCTTCACCTGCATGTCGATCGGGATCTCGGCGATCTCGTCGAGGAAGAGCGTGCCGCCCGACGCGAGCTCGAAGCGCCCGGGCTTCGACGTGACCGCGCCCGTGAACGCCCCGCGCTCGTAGCCGAAGAGCTCGGCCTCCATGAGGTCGCGGGGGATGGCGCCGCAGTTGACCCGGATGAACGACTGGCCCTTGCGCGAGCTGTTGTCGTGCAGGGCGCGCGCGATGAGCTCCTTGCCCGTGCCCGACTCGCCCGTGATGAGCACCGTGGCGGTCGTGTCGGCCACCTTCTCGAGGATGGCGTAGATCTCCCGCATCATCTGGCTCGCGCCGATGATGCGGTAGCGCCCCTGGTCGAGCCCCTCGAGCTGCACCTCGCGGGCGCGCACGTCGCCCGTGCGCAGCGCCTTGGCGACGACGCTGCGGATCTCGGTCATGTCGAAGGGCTTGGTGATGTAGTCGAACGCGCCGTGCCGCAGCGCCTCGACGGCCGTGTCGACCGTGCCGTGCGCCGTGATGAGGATCACCGGCAGGTCGGGGTGGTGCTCGGCGCAGTGGCGCAGGAGCCCCAGGCCGTCGACCCGCGGCATGCGCAGGTCGGTGATCACCGCGTCGATGTGGTGCTCCTTGAGGGCGTCGATGGCCTCCTGGCCGTCGGCCACCGCGTGCACCTCGTAGCCGTCGCCCTGGAGCTGGAGCGACAGCACCCGACGGAGGTTCACCTCGTCGTCGGCGACCAGGATCTGCTTGCGACCGCCCAGCATCATGTGTGAGCCCTCACGTGCCCTGCTGCTCGCTCATGCGGCGCGACAGGTAGTCGATCACGTCGATCTTCGAAACGATGCCAAGGAGCTTGGGGCCGTCGGTGACGAGCGCCACCTTGGCGTCGGCGAGCACGGCCTTGAGCAGGTCGATGCGCGTGTCGGGCGTCACGCCCGCGTAGTCGCTGTCGAGGATGCGCTCGATCGTCGCGTCGAGGTGCGCCTCGCCCGAGACGAGGTTCCTGAGCACCTCGACCTCGCTCACGATGCCCCGGATCTGCTCGCCGTCGACCACCGGGAGCTGCGACACGCCGTGCTGCTTCATCTTGCCCACCACGTTGCGCAGCGTGTCGTCGCTGCGGGCCGTGATGAGGTGCTGGGGCTTGCTCGCGAGCAGCTCGCGCACGGTGCCCAGCGTGGGCTCGTCGGCGAAGCCGTTCTCGCGCATCCAGTCGTCGTTGAAGATCTTCGAGAGGTAGCGCGCCGCGCCGTCGGGCAGCAGCACCACGACGCGCTCCTTGCGGGCGCGCGCGCGGGCCCACTTGATCGCGCCCGCCACGGCCGCGCCGCCCGAGCCGCCGCAGTAGATCCCCTCGAGGCGCACGAGGTCGCGCGTCATCATGAAGCACTCGCGGTCGTCGACACGCACGCAGTCGTCGAGCACCCGGAGGTTCATCGTCGAGGGGAAGAAGTCTTCGCCGATGCCCTCGACCTTGTACGAGAAGGGCCGCGTCACGAGCCCGTGCTTGACGAAGTCGTAGTAGACCGACCCCACCGGGTCGACGCCCACCACCTGCACGTCGGGCTTCTTCTCCTTGAGGAACCTCCCGGTGCCCGAGAGCGTGCCCCCGGTGCCCATGCCCGCCACGAAGACGTCGATCTCGCCGCTCGTCTGCTCCCAGAGCTCGGGGCCCGTCGAGAGGTAGTGGCCCTCGGGGTTCGCGGGGTTGTGGTACTGGTTCGCAAGGATCGCGTTGGGCGTCTCCTCGGCGATCTTTCGCGCGACCGAGTAGTAGCTCCGCGGGTCGTTGGGCTCGACCGCCGTGGGGCACACCACCACCCTCGCCCCCCACGCGCGCAGCGCGGCGATCTTCTCGTGCGACATCTTGTCGGGCATCACGAAGACGCAGCGGTAGCCGCGCACCGCGGCCACCATCGCGAGGCCCGCGCCCGTGTTGCCGCTCGTGGCCTCGACGATCGTGCCGCCGGGCTTGAGCCGCCCCTCGTCCTCGGCGCGGCGCACCATGTTGATCCCCACGCGGTCCTTCATGGAGCCCGCGGGGTTCATGAACTCGCACTTCACGTAGATCTCGGCCTGCACGTCGGCCGGCACCACGCGGTTGAGCTTCACGATGGGCGTGCCACCGACCGCGTCGAGGATGGAGGCTCGTGCGCCGTGCATCATGGGCTTCGCCGTGGGCTCTATCACCCCGACGCCCCGCACTACAAGGGCGCTCGCGTCGCCGCCCACAGCTCGAAGAGCGGCGACCCGTCGGGCTGCGTGAACACGCGCACGCGTCGGAGCCCCGTGAACGCCCCCGAGCGCATCAGCGCGCGGAGGCGCTCGTTGGCGTCGACCCACTCGCGCGGCCCGAAGCCCGGCGCGAAGAGCCCGCCGGACCACACCACGAACACGTGCAGCACGCCCGGCCGCGCGGGCAACGGGTATTTCGTGATGTCGGTCACGTCCCACGCCCAGCGGTCCATGGCCCTCGCCATGTGCAGCGGGTGCCACGCGTAGTCGGCCATCACCACGTGCGCCGGCGCGCCGTGACGCAGCCGGTCGACCTCGCGCGCGATGGCGAAGGGCACGCACTCGCGCTCGCGAACGACCTTCCACCCGCGGTAACCGCCGCCGCCCGCCAGGGTGTAGAAGCCCCGGTCGGGCGATCCGCCCGCGAGAAGGTGCTGCGCCGCGCGGGCCGTGGGCACGAGCGCAAGGTACGCGACCACCGCCGCCGCGAGCGCGCGCCCCCGCGCGGCGCGCTCGGCGAGGGCGCCCACCGCGAGCGCGAAGGGCGCGAGGGCCACGAAGGCGTAGCGCTCGGCGTCGATGGCGGGGAGGTTCCACGGGCGCGCGGGCGCGAGGATCACCGGCAGCCCCACGAGCGCGAGGCCCAGGTGCAGCGCGGCGTAGCGAGCGAGCGAGCGCTGCGCGGGCGGCGCGTCGCGGGCGGGGCGCAGGGCGAAGACGGTGACGGCCACGGTCACCGCCGCGAGGGCGAGCTCGGGGCCGAGGGGCCACTGCGTACCCGTGAAGTGCCGCAGCGTCGCCTCGCCGTCGATGCCTCCGAGCACCGTGCGCAGGTACACGTAGACGCGCAGCCCGAGCTGCGTGAAGTAGTACCGCGGCCGACCGTCGTACACGCGCGCCGCCCCGACGCCCGCCGCCAGCAGCGGGGCGACGTGCACGACGCCCGAGAGCGCCGCGGGCGCGAGCCTCGCGGGCATGCGCTCGCGCCGTGCCCACAGCGCGCAGGCCCCCATGGGCACCAGCGCCAGGGGAGAGAAGTGCATCGCCGCGCCGAGCAGTTGCGAGGCGACGAAGACGCGCCACGGGCTGCGGGTGCGCAGCGCGTCGAGCCACGCGAGGGGACCGACCACCGCGAGCGAGAAGGCGAGCGCGTAGGGCACGGTGACCGTGCGGCTCCAGAGCACCGACCACGGGTGCACCGCGACGAGGGCCGCGACGGCGACCGCGGCGCGCGGGAGATCGAGACGTCGCAGGAGCGCCCACGACGCGGCCACGGCGGCGACGACGCCCGCCACGAGCACGGCGCGGGCGCTCGCGAACGAGGGGCCGAGGAGCTTGTAGGCGCCCGCGATCATCCACGCGAAGGCCATGGAGACGAAGCGCGCCTCGGGCGCGAGCGCGGCGGGGCGGCCCTCGTAGAGGTCGAAGCCGTACCAGGCCCAGTTGCCCTCGTCGCCCGACGGCGTGGGCACGGCGCCGAGCCACGGCGCGCGCAGCGCCAGGGCGAGGAGCACCAGGGCCAGGAGCTGCGCGCGGGAGCGGTTCATCGTCGGCGCCGGGGCCGCGGACTCTCGCACGGAAGCGCCGCGTCGTGCGAGAACTCGCGCGGTGACCCGCCGCCCCTGGATCGTCACTGCCGCCGTGCTCGCGCTCGCCGCGGCGTTGCGCATCCCGTGGCTCGGCGCCGTGCCCACGCCGTCGGGCGACGAGGGCAACTGGGCGCTCCTGGCGCTGCGGCTCTCGCAGGGCGCGCGCGCGGGCCTGCCGGCCGACGCGGCCTTCGTCACGTCGGCCTTCGCGCGCATGATCGCGCTCGCGTTCACCCTCCTCGGCCCCTCGTTCGCGAGCGCGCGCGCGGTGCCCGTGGCCGCCACGCTCGCGGCCGTCGCCGCCGCGGTGCGCCTCTGCGAGCGCCGCCGCGAGGGGGTCACGGTGGCGCTCGTGCTCGCGCTGCACCCCTGGTCGGTGCTCTGGAGCCGCACGGTCAGCGTGCCCTACGCGCTCTCGCTCTCGCTCGCGGTGGTCGGTCCCCTCGCGTGGCTCGACGCGCTGCGCGCCCGCAGCCCGTGGCGCGTCTTCGTCGCCTCGCAGCTCCTCGGCGCGGCGATGCACTTCTCTCCCCTGGCGCTGGTGCCCATGGGCGCGTGCGCGCTGTGGGCCTGGCGTGAGCGCATGCCCGCGAGGCTCGCGCCCGCGGCCCTCTCGGGCGCGGCGCATTTCGCGCCGGTGATCTCGGGCGTGCTGCTGGCGTTGCGCACGGGGCGGCAGGGCTCCCCGATCGCGCACGAGCCGCTCGTCGATCGCCTCGCGTCGATGACCGCGATGCTGCTCGGAGACATCGCCGGCACGTCGACCGCGGCGCACTTCGCGGGCTGCGCGCCGTGGGCGACGCACACGGGCGCGCTGGTGGCGCTGGCCGTCGCGGCGAGCGCGTTCGCCCACGCCCGGCGCGACGCGCTCTCGCGCTTCGCGGCGCTGCACCTCGCGCTCGCGTGCGCGGGCGTGCCGCTCCTGCTGGTGCCCGCGCGCGCGTGGAGCATGCCCGTCATCGACGCCGACCGGTACGGCTTCGCGCTCGTGGCGCCCGTGGCGCTCGCGGCGGGCGCGATGGTCTCGTCGCGCGCGCGCCTCGTCGCGCTCGCGTACGTCGCGTGGCTCGCGTGCGTGACCGCGGGCGTGGCGCACCATTTCGCGCGCGGCGGCGGCGGCGACCTCGGGCTCTTCGCCGCGCGCGGCGGAGGACGCTACCGGGGGTGGCAGGCCCCGCGAGAGCGCCGTCCGCTGCCGGACATGATCCGCGACGCGGCGCTCGCCGAGGCGCGCGGAGAGCCCCTGGTGATCGCGTACGGCGACTACGCCTTTCACGCCGTGCGCTTCTCGCTGGCGGTGCGGGGCAATGACGCGGGGCTCACGCACTCGTTTCAGCGCGTCGCGGCGCCGCGCGGCCGCAGGGTGCTCTTCGTCGTGTGGAGCGACGCGGCCTTCGCGCCGGGCTTCGAGCCCGCGTCGGTGCCAGAGGCCAACCGCGCGCTGCGCGAGCGCATCAAGAGCGGCTACGACGGCCTGCGGCGCGTGCGCGCGTTCGCGATGCCCGACGGCACGCCGCTGTGCGAGCTGTGGTCGGCGCGCGCGCGGTGAGGCGTCATACCAACTTCACGTCAAGTTTGCCGCTTTCGGGTGTGCGACGTGTCCCCCTACCCAACGCTGTCGCGCACCTCGCGGAGCCCCCACCCTCGCTGCCGCGCGCCCCGCCCCCGCTGCCGCGCACCTTCGCGGAGCCCCCACCCGCGCTGCCGCGCGCCCCGCCCCCG
>JBDHVF010000505.1:0-6308 GCA_039809605.1 Polyangiales bacterium
CCTGAGCCGGGACGCGGCCCGGCATTTTCTGGCGCTGCCGGGCACGACGGGCGAGCCTCGCGCGGCGCCGCGGGCGCGCGTGCCCGAGGCCGCGCCGAAGGATGCGGCGTGGAGCGCGCGGGGCCCGCGCGAGATGGAGCGCGACATCGCGCTCGCGCTGCGCGCGGAGGTCGCCCGGCTGCTGCAGTGCCGCCCCGACGAGGTCTCCGTCAGCCAGCCGCTGGCCGAGCTGGGGCTCGACTCGCTGCTCGCCTCCGAGCTCCGGACCACCATCCAGGCCCGCTTCGCGGTGACGCTCGACCGCGCCGCGGTGTACGACCACCCGACGATCCAGCAGCAGGCCGCGCACCTTCGCGAGCTCCTGGCGCCCCGCGGCGCCGTGCTCGTGGCGCCCGCGCGCGCCGTGGTCGCGCCCGCGCCGCCCGCGCCCGCGGACGATGACGACCCTGGCGACGACCTGATGCGCAGGATGCGCGCCGCGCTGGAGGCCGGCGAGTGATGCTCGCCGCGCGCCAGAGACGACCGCCTCGACGGCCCCGAAAGGACCGGTGACTGGATGCTGACCGGGATCGATGCCATCCACGCGTATGCTGGCCGCTGCGCGCTCGACGTGCGGACCCTGTTCGAAGCGCGCGGGCTGGACCTCAGCCGCCTCGACAACCTCAAGATGCTGAAGAAGTCCGTCGCGGCGCCCTGGGAGGACCCGGTCACGCACGCCGTGAACGCGGCCCGCCCGATCGTCGCCGCGCTCTCGGACGCGGAGCGCGAGAGCATCGAGACGCTGATCGTGTCCACCGAGTCGGGCCTCGATTTCGGCAAGTCGCTGAGCACGTACGTGCACAGCTACCTGGGGCTGAGCCGGCACTGCCGGTGCTTCGAAGTGAAGCAGGCGTGCTACGGCGCGACCGCCGCGCTGCAGATGGCGGCGCACATGGTCGCGGCGAGCGCCCCGCGTACGCCGCGCGCGCTGGTGATCAGCACCGACGTCGCCGCGGACATCCACGGGCACATCCTGATCAACGACCAGGAGGCCAGCGGGAACTACGCGGAGCCGTCGCTCGGGACGGGCGCCGTGGCGATGCTCGTGAGCGCGAACCCGCGGGTCATGGCGCTCGATCCGGGGGCCAGCGGGCTGTACAGCTTCGAGGTGATGGACACCTGCCGGCCGCTGCCTGGGCGCGAGGCCGGCGACCCCGACGCCTCGCTGCTGACCTACATGGACTGCCTCGGCCGGTGCGTCGAGCACTACCTCGCGCGGGTGGAGGGCGCCGACCTCGCGCGCGACTTCGAGTACTTCGCCTTCCACACCCCCTTCGCCGGGCTCGTCGCGTCCGCGCACCGGCGCATGATGCGCGCTTCGCTGGGCCGCGACGCGGCCACGCTCCAGGCGGACTACGAGCGGCGGGTGCAGCCCTCGGTGTACCTCCCCTCGCTCGCCGGGAACCTGTACTCGGCCTGCCTCTACCTCGCGCTCTGCAGCCTGCTCTCGGTGATCGAGCGCGACGGGCCGTTCCGCGTCGGGCTGTTCTCGTACGGCTCCGGCTGCTCCGCGGAGTTCTACAGCGGCGTCGTCCGCAGCGGCGCGCCGGCCCGCGTCCGCGCGCTCGGGATGATCGAAGCCTTCGAGCGGCGGCTGATGCTCGGCATGGACGAGTACGAGCGGATGTCCGCCCTGGGGCTCGCGAACGGCCTCGGCGTGCGCGACGCGACGGTCGACGTCGGGGCCGCGCGCCACGTGTACGACAAGGCCTTCGCCGGGCAGGGCCTGCTGGTGCTCGACCGCATCGCGAGCTTCCACCGCGAGTACCGCTGGAGCTGAGCGCGATGGGCGAGCAGGAGCTGCGGGCGCTTCTCAAGGAGTCGTACGAGGAGCTCAAGCGCGCGCGCGCCCACGCCGCGGCGCTCGAGGCGCGGCTCGCCGAGCCCGTCGCGCTGGTCGCGATGGCGTGCCGCTTCCCGGGCGGCGTCCGCGCGCCCGCGGACCTCTGGCGCATGTTCCTCGAGGGGCGCAGCGCGATCCGTGAGCGGTGCGAGGAGCGTGGCCTCGAGGCCCCGGGCGGCTACCTCGACGCGCTGGGCCGCTTCGACGCGGCCTTCTTCGAGATGAGCCCGCGCGAGGCGGCCGTGGTCGACCCGCAGCAGCGGCTGCTCCTCGAGGTCGCGTGGGAGGCGCTCGAGCACGCCGGGGTCACCCGCGGGCGCGTGCGAGGCACGCGGCTCGGCGTGTTCGTCGGCGCCTCGTCCAGCGACTACGCCGCGCTGATCTCGCGCGCGGCGCCAGACCTGCACAGCGCGGCCGGCTCGGTGCTCAGCGCGCTCAGCGGCCGGATCTCGTACTTCCTCGGCTCGAACGGGCCGAGCATGACCGTCGACGCGGGGTGCGCGTCGAGCCTGGTCGCCGTCCACCTGGCCGCGCAGGCGCTGCGGCGCGGCGAGTGTGACCTCGCGCTCGCGGGCGGGGTGCACGTCATCCTCGACGAGGCCGGCGCGGCCGTCTTGCAGCGCATGGGGGTCTTCTCGAAGGGCGGCCGGTGCCGGCCCTTCGACGCGTCGGCCGACGGCTTCGTGCGCGGCGAGGGCTGCGCGCTCGTGCTGCTCAAGCGGCTGCGCGACGCCGCGCGCGACGGCGACCCGATCCTCGCCGTGCTCCGCGGCAGCGCCGCCAACCACGCCGGCGCCACCAACGGCATGACGGCGCCCAGCGCGCCCGCGCAGGAGGCGGTGATCCGCGCGGCGCTCGCCGACGCGAGGCTCGAGCCCGCGGCCGTCGACTACGTCGAGTGCCACGGCACCGGCACGCTCACCGGCGACGCCATCGAGGCGCGGGCGCTCGGCGCGGTCTACGCCGAGGGTCGCGCCTCGGCGCAGCCGCTGCGGATCGGCTCCGCCAAGGCCAGCCTCGGGCACGGCGAGCCCGTCTCGGGGATCGCCTCGCTGATCAAGGCCGTCTGCTGCCTCCGCGAGCGCGAGCTCCCCGCGGTGCCGGTCGAGGCGCTCAGCCCCGCGATCGCGTGGGACGCGCTTCGGCTCTCGGTCGTGACGTCGCGGACGCCGTGGGCCGCGCGGGGCGCGCCGCGCCGCGCCGGCGTGCACGCCTACTCGATGACGGGCGCCAACGCGCACGCCGTCCTCGAGGAGGCGCCCGCGCCGGCCGCGCCCGCGCGCGCGGCGGCGCGGCGGCCGTCGAGCGCGGGGCCGCTCCCGTTCCTGCTCTCGGGCCACACCGCCGGCGCGCTCTCCGCGCAGGTCGCTCGCCTGCGCGCGCACCTGGAGGCCGACACGCAGCTCGAGCTCGCCGACCTGGCGTTCAGCCTCGCCCACCACCGCGACCACCTGGCGCATCGGCTCGTCGTGCGGGCGAGCGCGCGTGACGAGCTCCTCGCGGCGCTGGGCGCGGCCTCGGGAGCTGGCGTCGTCGACCCGCTTCCCACGCTGGCCTTCGTGCTCACAGGGAACGACCCGTGGACGCCTCCCGCGCGAGCGCTGTGCGAGGCCCACCCGGCCTTTCGCGCACACCTCGAGGGCGTCGCCGAACAGCTCCCCTCCGCGGCCGGAGCCGCGGTGCGCGCGCTCGACGACTCCGGGCTGTCGCGCTTCGCGTTTCAGCTCGCGCTCGGCAAGACGCTCGCCGAGTGGGGCGTCACGCCTGATCGATTCGTCTGCGACGGGCCCGGCTCCCTCGCCGCAGCGTGCCTCGCCGGGGCGCTCGAGATCACCGATGGGTGCCGCCTCGCGCTGGCGTGCTCCGCGACGGATACGCCTCGGACGGAGCGCGCCGCGCGAGTGCGCGCGCTCGTCGCCGGGATGACCCTTCACCCCGCCGCGGTCCCGCTCTGCGACCCGGCGGGCGCGCCGCGCGGCCTCGCCGAGCTCTCGCACCCGGAGCACTGGGTCGCCACGCTCGCGGAGGAGGTGAGCGCCCGCCCGGTGACGCTCTCCGCGGCCAGCGCCGCGCTCGCGCTGGGCCCGCGCCCCGCGGCGGCGCCCCCGGGATGCCTGGCCGCGTGCCGGACCGATGCCCCCGCCTGGCCGTCGCTGCTGGAGGCGCTCGCGGCGCTGCACGTCCGCGGCGTCGCGATCGACTGGCGCGCGTTCTTCGCGCCCCTCGGCGGGCGTCGCGTACCGCTCCCCAGCTACGAGTGGCAGCGCGAGACCTTCTGGCTCGACGCCGCCCGGGCGCCGCGGCCTGCGACGTCCGCCGACGCCCCGACGCCGGCCGACCGCCCCGACGTCGAGTCGTGGCGCGCGCGGCTGCTCGCGCTGCCCGAAGGCGCGCGTCGCGCCATGGCGCTCGACGTGGTGCGCCGCGAGGCCGCGCACGTGCTGGGGCTCGCGGACGTCGACGCCGTGCCCGCGGACCAGCCGCTGAAGTCGCTCGGCCTCGACTCGCTCCTCGCCGTCGAGCTGGCGCGGCGGCTGGAGAGCCGCGTGGAGGCGACGCTCGCGCCGACCGCGGCCTTCGATCACCCGACGCCCGACGCGCTCGCCGAGCTCGTGCTTCGCCAGGCCCTCGCGCAGGGCGCCGACGGGGCCGCGCGCGTGAACGGCGAGGAGACTCGACCCACGGACGCCGAGGAGCCCATCGCGATCATCTCGATGGCGTGTCGGCTCCCCGGCGGCGTGCACGACCCGGACGGATACTGGCGCCTGCTCGACGAGGGCCGCGACGCCATCGAGCCGTTTCCGCGCGACCGCTGGGACGTCGACGCGCTCTACGATCCGGACCCCGACGCGCCGGGCAGGACCTACGTCACCGCGGGCGGCTTCGTGCGCGACGTCGACGCGTTCGACGCGGGCTTCTTCGGCATCTCGCCGCGCGAGGCCGAGGCGATGGACCCGCAGCAGCGGCTGGTCCTGGAGACGGCGTGGGAGGCGATCGAGCGCGCCGGCATCCAGCCGCAGCGGCTGCGCCGGAGCCTCACGGGCGTCTACATCGGCTCGATCGGTTCGGACTACCGCCTGCGCGAGCTCGCGGACCTCGCGTCGCTGGACGGCCACATCGGCACCGGCCGCCTCTCCAGCCTGCTCTCGGGCCGCGTGGCGTACACGTTCGGGCTCGAGGGGCCGGCGGTCACGGTCGACACGGCGTGCTCCAGCTCGCTGACGGCGCTCCACCTCGCGGCGCAGGCGCTGCGGCAGGGCGAGTGCGACCTCGCGCTCGCCGGCGGCGTGCAGGTGATGAACACGCCCGCCGTGTTCGTCGAGTTCAGCCGGCTGCGCGGGCTGGCGCGCGACGGCCGCTGCAAGAGCTTCTCGGCCGCGGCCGACGGCACCGGCTGGTCGGAGGGCTGCGGGCTCCTGCTTCTCAAGCGGCTCGCGGACGCGCGCCGCGACGGCGACCCGATCCTGGCGCTGGTGCGCGGCACCGCGGTGAACCAGGACGGGCGCAGCCAGGGGCTGACGGCGCCCAACGGGCCCGCGCAGCAGCGGGTGATCGGTCGCGCGCTGGCGCGCTCGGGGCTCTCGCCCGACGACATCGACGCGGTCGAGGCGCACGGGACCGGCACGGCGCTCGGCGACCCGATCGAGGCGGGCGCGCTGGCGGCGGTGTTCGGGCCCGCACGGCGCCCCGAGCGCCCGCTCTACCTCGGCGCCTCGAAGTCGAACGTCGGGCACGCGCAGGCCGCGGCGGGCGTCGCGGGGGGGATGAAGATGGTGCTGGCGCTGCAGCACGAGCGCCTGCCCATGACGCTGCACGCGCGCGAGCCGAGCCCGCACGTCGCCTGGCAGGGCAGCGGGCTCGCGCTGCTCCACGAGCCGCAGCCCTGGCCGCGGTCCGAGCAGCGCGCGCGGCGCGCCGGGGTCTCGTCGTTCGGGATCAGCGGCACGAACGTCCACGTGGTGCTGGAGGAGGCCCCGACACCGGACGACCCCACGGCCGGCGGCGGCGCGGCAGGTGCGCGCGAGGACGCGCTGCCCTTCGTCCTCACGGCGAAGAGCGCCGCCGCGCTGCGCGAGCAGGCCGCGCGCCTGCGCGCGCACCTCGTCGAGCGCCCCGAGCTGCCGCTCGCCCACGTCGCGTTCACGCTCGCGGCGGCGCGCGCGCACTTCGAACGGCGGGCGGTGGTGCTGGCGCGCGAGCGCGCGGCGCTGCTGGCGTCGCTCGAGGCGGTCGCGTGCGGCCGGAGCACCCCCGACGTGCTCACGGGCGACGCCCGCGCGTCGCGGGGCAAGGTGGCGTGGGTGTTCCCCGGCCAGGGCGCGCAGCTCGTGGGCATGGGTCGCGCGCTCGCGTCGCGGCTCGCGCCGTTCCGCGACGCGTGGGACGCGGCGTGCGCGGCGCTCGACGCCCACCTCGCGCGGCCGCT
>JBDHVF010000506.1:0-6304 GCA_039809605.1 Polyangiales bacterium
GCTCGCTCGAACCACGCGCGCAGCCCCGCCTCGTCGGGCACCGCCACGCGCACGGCCGCCGCGCCCGCGGGCCGGGGGCGCGTCTTGCGCTCGGCCAGCACCGCCAGCGTGAAGACCCCGATGGCGATGCCGACGCGCTCGAGGATGCGCCGCGACGGCGAGGTTCGTACGGGCACGAACAGGCTCGATCCGTCGGCTTCTACAGCGCGATCATCGGCACCAACGACCGGATCGTTCGTGACCGAACCATCTGGCTCGTTCTGCACCGTGAGGGTGCGGTCGGCGCCCGCAGCGGGCCCCCGCGTCCGCTCGAGGTGCCTGCGCACGAGCGCGCGGAGGGCCTCCCGATCGACCGCCGCGCCCGCCTCGGCGAAGGCCCCGAGCAGCGCCTCGCGGAAGGAGCGCGCGTCTTGAAAGCGCGCGTCGGGGTCGGCGGCCGTGGCGCGCGTGACGACGGCCGCGAGCGCGGGGTGCAGCTCGGGGGCGACGGCGGTGACGGGCTCGAACCTCCCCTCGCGCACGGCCTCGGGGACGCCACGCTCCTCGCCGCGCGAGGGGTAGATCCGCCGGCCCGAGAGGGCCTCGTAGAGCATCGCGCCGACGGCGAAGAGGTCGGCGCGCGCGTCGACGGGCTCGGCGCGGGCCTGTTCGGGCGCCATGTACGAGAACTTTCCGCGCACGCTGTCGCCTGCCTCCACGCGCGCCGCCACGGTGGCGATGCCGAAGTCCGCGAGCTTCACCTCGCCCGCCGCGCCGAGCAGCACGTTGTGAGGGGAGATGTCGCGGTGCACGGCGCCCAGCGGCCTGCCGTCGGCGCCGCGGAGCTCGTGCACGTACGCGAGGCCGTCGAGCAGCTCGGCGAAGACCCACGCGAGCGCGCCGTGGGTCGGGCGCTCGCCGCGCAGGAGCGTCGCGAGGTCGCAGCCCTCGACGAGCTCCATCGCGAGAAAATAGCTGTCGCCCGCGCGCCCGAACTCGTAGACCTGCACCACGTTGGGGTGGTGCAGCCGCGCGGCGATGCGAGCCTCTTCGACGAACATCGCCACGGCCTCGGGGTCGAGCGAGAGCGCGTGGAGGATCTTCTTCACCACCAGCTCGCGCGTCACCCCCTCGGCGCCCACGAGCTCGGCGCGGAACACTTCGGCCATGCCGCCGGCGCCGATGCGGCGCACGAGGCGGTAGCGGCCGAAGCGTTCGTCGCTCACGCGGAGAAGGTACTCGCAGAGCGCGCGCGATCTCCAGCGCCCACGTCCGCGCCGGGTCGTGGTAGGGCACCGCCCGCACCGATGGCGTATCGTGAAGGCATGGAATACACCGTCCGCTGGCCCGATGGCTTCACGTGGAAGGCCGACCAGGCGACCTTCGCGCACGTCACGAAGGCCCTGGAGTCGGTGCGCGAGGTGATCCTGGGCCTCGACCCCGTGCTCGCGCGGTGGAACGCCCTCGCCGCGCGCGGCGCCGAGCTCCCGGTCGACGACTTCGCGCCCACCGAGGGCGACCGCGCGGTGCTCGCCGCGGCCCTCGCCCGCGCGCTCGACGAGACCCGCGCCTCGCCGCCCGACGACGAGGGCGCCACCGTCGAACGCCTCGCCGCCCTCCACGAGCTCTTCGTCACCGACATCACGAAACCCTGAGAAAGACCGCACACTCCGATGCTCGTCCCCCTGCGCCGCAACGCCCACGCCCGACCGCGCGACCTGCGCGCCTACCTCCCGACCACCCGCGAGGAGATGAACGCGCGCGGCTGGGACGCGCTCGACATCCTGCTCATCAACGGCGACGCGTACGTCGACCATCCCGCCTTCGGCGGCGCGCTCATCGGGCGCTTCCTCGAAGGCCGGGGGTTCCGCGTGGGGATGATCGCGCAGCCCGACTGGCGCTCGACCGACGACATCCTGCGCATGGGGGCGCCGCGGCTGATGGTGGGCGTCACCGCGGGCAACCTCGACTCGATGCTCAACAAGCTCACGGCGCAGAAGAAGGTGCGCTGCGAGGACCAGTACTCTCCGGGGGGGCGCACGGGCAAGCGCCCGAACCGCGCCGCGATCGTGTACTCGAACCTCGCGCGGCAGGCCTTTCCGGGCGTGCCCGTCGTGCTCGGGGGCATCGAGGCGTCGCTGCGCCGCATCGCGCACTACGACTACTGGAGCGACAGCGTGCGCCGCTCGATCGTGCTCGACTCCAAGTGCGACCTGCTGGTCTTCGGCATGGGCGAGCGGCCCGTGTGGGAGATCGCGCGGCGGCTTCGAGCGGGCGAGAGGGCGCGCGACATCCGCGACGTGCGGGGCACCGCCTACGCGCTGCGCAAGGGCGAGTGGGAGTCGCTCGCGGCGAGCCGGCGCACGGGCGACGAGGGGCACCTCTTCCTCCCCTCGTACGAGGAGGTCTGCGCTTCGAAGGAGGCCTTCGCGGAGATGTCCCGCGCGCTGCAGTACGAGACCAACCCCGGCAACGGCCGGCGCCTCGTGCAGCCGCACGGCGCCGAGGCGGTGCTCTTCAACCCCCCGGCGCTGCCGCTCGAGACCGACGAGATGGACGCCCTCTACGACCTGCCCTTCACGCGCACGCCGCACTGGTCGTACGACGCGCCCATCCCCGCGTACGAGACGGTGAAGCACTCGATCGTGACGATGCGCGGGTGCTTCGGCGGCTGCACCTTCTGCTCGATCACCGAGCACGAGGGGCGGCGCATCTCGTCGCGCTCGCCCGAGAGCGTCTTGCGCGAGGTGCGCGCGCTGCGGCGCATGGAGGGCTTCTCGGGCGTCATCACCGACCTCGGCGGCCCGACGGCCAACATGTACCAGATGAGCTGCAAGGACGAGCGCATCGAGAACGCCTGCCGGCGGCTCTCGTGCGTGCACCCCGAGGTGTGCGAGAACCTCGTGACCGACCACGGGCCGCTCATCGAGCTCATGCGCCGCGTGCGGCGCGAGGACGGGGTGAAGAAGGTCTTCCTCGCGTCGGGGGTGCGCTACGACCTCGCCGCGCGCTCGCCCGAGTTCGTGCGCGAGCTCGCGCTGCACCACACCGGCGGCCAGCTCTCGGTCGCGCCCGAGCACTCGAGCCGCGAGGTGCTCGACAAGATGAAGAAGCCCCCCGTCGAGAACTACGAGCGCTTCGAGGAGCAGTTCCAGTGCGCGAGCGAGGGCGGGGGGCGCAACCAGTTCCTCGTGCCCTACTTCATCTCGGGCCACCCCGGCAGCACGCTCGCGTCGATGGTCGACCTCGCCCTCTGGCTCAAGGCCCGCGGCATGCGCCCGAGGCAGGTGCAGGACTTCATCCCCACCCCGATGTCCATCGCCACGACGATGTACCACACGGGCCTCGACCCGCTGACGCGCACGCCCGTGTACACCGCGAAGGACCTCCGCGAGAAGCACCTGCAGAAGGCCCTGATCATGTACTGGGACCCCGCGTGGCACGACGAGGCGCGCGAGGCCCTGGCGAAGGCCGGCCGCCGCGACCTCATCGGTACGGGACCGAACTGCCTCGTGCCGCCCGCCGAAGGGAAGGGCTCGCTGCCCATCCGCCTTCGAGAACGTTCGCGTGCGAAGCACCCGCCGCGCGCGCGGCGGTAGGCGCTCAGAAGCGCGGGTCGTTGTAGGTCACGTCGTAGCCGCGCGAGCTCCCCGGCGGGTGCAGCGGGGTCAGGTCGCAGGTCGTGCGGCCGCTCGCGTCGACGTGGGTGGTCACGTCGACCACGCGCCACATCGCGCCCACGCTGGGGTTGGTGTCGCCCATGAACCGGGCGACGGTGTCGGGCGCGGCGCCGTACGTCGCCACGCGGCGCCCCGAGCAGTAGACGTTCACGAGCGGGCGCGCGGGCTGGCCCGAGAAGTCGTGCACCATCACCCTGAAGGTCTCGCCCTCGCGCGGCGCGTCGACGTTGATGTTCTCGGGGACGCCCGTGGCCTTCGAGAGGTTGTTGTCGATGTCGAGCCTGGGGTTGGCGCAGAACCCGAGCGCGCGCCACTCGGGCCCGTGGGGGCCGTTCGCGCAGGCCGAGAGGGGCGAGCGCGCGTAGCCCCAGTCGGCGCGGGGCATCATCCCCGCGTCGGTGCTGCCGCGGATCGTCGCCTCGCAGTCGTGCCACCCGCACGCGTCGAGCGAGGGCTGGTAGACGTCGCGCCCCAGCGGGTACCACGGCCCCCGGCGCCCGGGCCGCGAGAGGAAGAGGTCGAGGTCGACGGTGGTGTTCTCGGGGTAGCACATCTCGACGCGCAGCCCCGGCCCCTCGACGTGCACGATCCACGTGCACGAGAGCGTGCGGCCCATGCCCGTGACCACCGCGAGCGTCACGCGGTAGTCGCCCGAGAGCAGCGGCTGAAAGACCGCGGTCTCCGACGTGGCGCTCTGCACCGAGAAGCTCGGACGCGTCGAGAGGCGGTCGCAGGGGCCGCCCTCGACGGTCCACCGCCACGAGCGCGCGGGGCCCGCGTAGAAGTCCCTGCCGCGCAGGGGGTAGTCTTCGAACGGCCGCCCGTCGCGCACCCTCGGGTCGCCCGGCGCCGGACAGCGGATCTCGCAGTCGCTCTGCTGCGAGCACCCGTCGCACAGGTTGTCGACGCCGTTGCACACGTCGGGTCGCGGGGTGATGCCGCCGACGCACTCGCCCCACCGCCCGGTCATCGCGCAGAGCTGCGCCCCGTCGCTGCACGCGCCCACGTGGCGCCGCCCCGGCGGCCCCGCGAAGCACGGCTGCACGGCGCCCGGCACGCACGCGCAGCCCTCGTCGACCTGGCCGTCGCAGTCGTTGTCGGCGCCGTCGCCGCAGCGCTCGCCCGCCTCGCACCCGTCGCGCACGGGCACGCACGCGTCGGGCGCGTCGGCCACGTCGCGCACGTCGGCGACGTCGACCGCGTCGCGCGCGTCGGGCGCGTCGAGCGCGTCGGGCGCGTCGGCGACGTCGATCACGTCGGGCACGTCGGGCACGTCGAAGCGGTCGACGCGCAGGCCCGTGCGCGCGCCGCACGCCGTGGTCAACGCGATCACCCACACGATCGGTCGCTTGCTCACGGCGCGCGACTGTAGCGCGAAGGTCAGCAGCTCGTCATGCCGCCGTCGATCACGAGCACCTGCCCCGTCATGAAGCTCGCGGCGTCGCTGGCGAGAAAGAGCGCCCCGCCCGCGATCTCGTCGGGCTGCCCGTAGCGCCCGAGGGGCGTCTTGCGCAGCACCTCGCTCACGATCGCGTCGTTCTGCACGATGGCGGCAGAGAGCCGCGTCTCGACGAGGCCCGGGGCGAGGGCGTTCACGCGGATGGCCGAGCCGCCGAGCTCGTAGGCGAGCGTGCGGGTCATCGAGATGACCGCGGCCTTGGTGGCGCCGTAGACGCCCTGCGCGGGCGCGGCCTCGAGGCCCGCCACGCTGGCGACGTTCACGATCGAGCCGGGCGACGCCCGGTCGCGCAGGTGGCGCGCGACGTCGCGGGCCATCCAGAAGTAGCCCTGGAGGTTGACCTCGAAGGTCTTCGCCCACGCGCCCGCGTCGGTGTCGATCATGGGGCCGAAGTAGGGGTTGGTCGCGGCGTTGTTCACGAGCACGTCGACGCGGCCGAAGCGCTCGACGGCGGCGCGCACCAGGGCGGCGCACTGCTCCTCGTGGCCCGTGTGCGCGGCCACGGCGTGGGCGGCCTCGCCGATCGAGTCGGCCACGGCGCGCACGCCTTCGATCTTGCGCGAGGCCAGCACCACCTTCGCGCCGTGCGCCGCGAAGGTGCGCGCGATGGCCTCGCCGATGCCCCGGCTCGCGCCCGTGACGATCGCGACCTTGCCCTCGAGATGAATCCTTGCAGCCACTTCGCCCGCCTCGCTCCCTGGTTCGCGGCGGTGTTGTACCGTGGACCGCGGCGCGAGGCGTAGCGCGAAAGGGGTCGAAGGGTCAGGCGATGCCGGGCGACACCTGCATCACGCACCGCCCCGCGAGCCACCACTGCGCCACGCACCCGCCCCCCGTCGGCCACTGCACCGACAGCGACACGGGTCCGTCGCAGATCACCATCCCCCCGCGTCGACCGAGCTCTGCCCACTTCCATCGCTTCATCATGCGTTCCCTGCCCATCAGGAACGACGGGGCGCCGCCCGCCTTGAGCCGGGCCGTAGAGAGTTTTCGAAGAATTCCTCGCAGGCCAAGCCGTGGCGTACTGTCTGCGCGCGATGGGCGACGCCCACCCCCCACCGTCACGCGGCGCGCAGGCGCTACCGATTCCTGGCTTCATGGAGATGAACGGCCGTCCACCCCCGAGCACCAACCCAAGGGTGCGCCGTTCGCGCGATCCAAGGCCCATGTCTTCGAGCAGCCGACG
>JBDHVF010000507.1:0-6285 GCA_039809605.1 Polyangiales bacterium
GATGGCCGCGGCGCGCGCGGGCTCCATGAGCGCGGTGGGCAGCGCGCGCAGGTCGGCGGCGAGCACGCGCAGCGCGTCGCGCAGGGCGGCGACGGCGCGGGCGTCGCCGCGGTCGATCACCACGAGCGCGGGCAGCCGCGCGCCGTCGGGGGCGAACACCACCACCCACCGCGCCGAGAGCGCGGCGCCGGCGCGCCACGGGAGCGCGAGGGGCACCTCGACGGTGAACCCGTCGCGCAGCGCGCGCTCGACGGCCGCGGCCTGGCCGGGCAGCCTCGCGAGCTCGGCGGCGCGCTCGCTCTCGGCGTAGGGCGCGAGGTCGCAGAGCGAGCGGGCGGCGCCGTTGTACGCCCACGGGCGCCTGCGCTCGTCGTAGAGCACCACGCCGACGGGGATGTCGTCGATGAGGGCCTGGAGCGTGGCGCGGTCGACGCCCGAGGTCACGAGCCTGGAGCGGAGCTGCGAGGCGAGCGCGCCGAGGGCCTCGGCCACCTCGCCGATCTCGTCGCGGGTGTGGGCCTCGACGTTGGCGGCGAAGTCTCCCTCGGCGAAGGCCCGCGCGCCCTGCGCGATGCGCCGCAGCGGGCGCGACGTGGCGAGCGCCGCCACGAGGCTGAGGAGCACGGCGGCCGAGAGGGCCACGGCCGACGCGTTGCGCAGCACGTCGGTCACCTGGTCTCGCGCGGTGTGGAGCGTCGACTCGGGCCGCGAGAGCCGCGCGACGCCGCGGGGGTTGCCCGCGCGCGGGAAGCGCATCGCGACGTAGAACATCTCCTCGCGCGTGGTGCGGCTGAAGCGCAAGGCGCTGCCGGTGCCGTGCGCGAGCGCGTCGCGGATCTCGGGGCGCGAGGCGTGGTTCTCGTGGGGGGCGCCGGGCCGCACCGAGTCGCCGAGCACGTTGCCCGCGACGTCGACCACGGTGAGCCGCGTGGGCAGCACCGCGAGGAGCAGCGTGGTGCGCTCGGCGATCTGGCCTTGCGGCGCCTCGCCGAGGCGGTCGCAGATGCCCGTGAGCTCGGCCACCATGTCGGAGCGGGCCCGGTCGTGCTCGGCGCGCGAGAGGAGCGTGCGGATGTAGACCACCGACGGCAGGAGCACGAGCCCGACCACCAGCAGGTAGCTCACCATGAGCTTGACGTAGAGAGGGATCCGCATGGGCGCACCGGCCGCCCTTGAACCCGGCGGCGGGGTCATGGTACGCGCGGCCGGGTCGAAACCCCACACCGCAGAAGAGATCTCCCATGAAGCTGGCGACCTTGCGTGACGGCACCCGCGACGGCGTGCTGATCGTCATCGGCCCGCACGACGACACCTACGCGCACGCGGCGGCCATCGCGCCGACGCTGCAAGCGGCGCTCGACGAGTGGGACGACATGGAGGCGCCGCTGCGCAACCTCGCTCGCGCGCTGGCCCACGGCGAGGCGCCGTCGCACCCGCTCGACCCCTCGCGCCTCGGGCCCCCGCTGCCGCGCGCGTACGAGTGGATCGACGGCTCGGCCTTTCTCAACCACGTGCGCCTCGTGCGAAGGGCGCGCGGCGCCGAGCCTCCGCCCACGCTCGAGACCGACCCCCTGGTCTACCAGGGCGGCTCGGGCGTGCTGCTCGGGCCCACCGACGACATCGCGCTGGCCGACCCCGCGTGGGGCTGCGACTTCGAAGCCGAGGTGTGCGTGATCCTCGCCGACACGCCGCAGGGCACCACGGCCGCAGAGGCCGAGAAGCGCGTGCGGCTCCTCATGCTCGCCAACGACGTGACGCTGCGAAACCTCGTGCCCACCGAGCTTTCGAAGAGCTTCGGGTTCTTTCAGTCGAAGCCCGCGACGGCCTTCTCGCCCTTCGCCGTGACGCCCGACGAGCTCGGCGGCGCGTGGCGCGACGGGCGCGTTCACCTGCCGCTGCGCACGACCTACAACGGCGCGCTCGCGGGCGACCCCGACGCGGGCCCCGAGATGCACTTCTCGTTCTACGACCTCGTCGCGTTCATCGCGAAGACGCGGTCGTTCACCGCGGGCACGATCCTCGGGAGCGGCACGGTCTCGAACGCCGACCGCGCGCGGGGCGTGTCGTGCCTGGCCGAGCGCCGCATGATCGAGGCGATCGACGCGGGCGCGCCCGTGACCCCCTTCATGCAGCCCGGTGACACGGTGCAGATCGAGATGCTCGACGCGCGCGGGCGGAGCGTGTTCGGGCGCATCGATCAGCGGGTGGTGGCGCTGTGAGGCTCTACAACTACTGGCGCAGCTCGGCGAGCTGGCGCGTGCGCATCGCGCTGGCGCTCAAGGGCGTGGCGTACGAGTACGTGCCGGTGAACCTCATTCGCGAAGGCGGCGAGCAGCACGGCGAGGGCTACCGCGCGCTCAACCCGATGGAGCAGGTGCCCACGCTGGAGTTCGAAGAGGGCGGCGTCGTGCGGCGGCTCACACAATCCATCGCGATCATCGAGTACCTCGACGAGCGCTTCGGGGGGGCTCCGCTGCTCCCGCGCGACCCGTACCTGCGCGCCCGCGCGCGGGCGCTGGCCGAGGTGGTGAACTCGGGCGTACAGCCGTTGCAGAACCTCGAGGCGCAGCGGTACGTGCGCGAGGAGCTCAAGGGCGACGCCCACGCGTGGACGGCGCACTTCATCGGCCGCGGGATGCGCGCCCTCGAGGCGCTCGCGTCGGAGACGGCGGGGAGGTTCCTCGTCGGCGACGCGGTGACGGTGGCCGACGTGTGCCTCGTGCCCCAGATGACCGCGGCGCGGCGCTTCGGCGTCGACCCGGCGTCGCTGCCCACGCTCGCCCGCGTCGAGGCGGCGTGTCAGGAACTCGAAGCCTTCAAGGCCGCGCGCCCCGAGCGCCAGCCCGACGCGCCGCCGCCGGCCTGACGGCGCCCTTCACCCGAGACACGGAGAGAGCCATGGCGAAGCCCGAACCCATCGGTATCAAGCGCCTCGAGGCGCTGATCTACTACGTTCACGACCTCGAGCGCAGCCGGCGCTTCTACACGAAGCTCATGGACTTCGCCGAGACCGGCGCGAGCACGCCCGAGCACGAGGACCGCGCGAAGGAGCGCTCGGCGGTCTTCGAAGCGGGCGGCTGCACGATCGTCTGCACCCAGCCCATGGACCGCGCGGCCCACTCGCCGGGCGCGGCCTTTCTGCGGCGCCACCCCGACGGCATCGGCACGCTGGTGTTCGAGGTGGCCGACGCCGCGAGGGCGCTCGAGCTCCTCGAGGCGCGCGGCGCGACGCCCGTCACCGACGTCGAGCGCTTCACCGACGCGCAGGGCTCGCTCTCGCAGTTCGAGATCACCACGCCCTTCGGCAGCACGACCTTTCGCTTCGTCGAGCGCGCGGGCTCGCGCGCGCCGGCGCCGGGCCTGGTGCACCACGCGAGGCCCACGGGCGGAGACAACGCCTTCGGCTTCACGCACTTCGACCACGTGACGTCGAACTTCTCGACCATGGCCCCGGCGCTCCTGTGGATGGAGCACGTGCTCGGGTGCGAGAAGTTCTGGGAGGTGGAGTTCCACACCGACGACGTGGCGGGGCCGAGGGACAAGGGCTCGGGGCTCAAATCGCAGGTGATGTGGGAGCCGAGCTCGGGCGTGCGCTTCGCCAACAACGAGCCGCGGCGGCCGCACTTTCACGCCTCGCAGATCGCCCTCTTCGTCGAGGATCACCGCGGCGACGGCGTGCAGCACGCGGCCCTCGCGGTGAAGGACATCCTCACGGCCGTGCGCGCGCTGCGCGCGCGGGGCGTCGAGTTCATGCCCACGCCCGGCAGCTACTACGACATGCTCCCCGCGCGCATCGAGCGCCTGGGCATCGGCTCGATCGACGAGGACATCGCCACGCTGCGCGAGCTCGAGGTGCTGGTCGACGGCGAGGGCCGCGGCCGCTACATGCTGCAGATCTTTCTCAAGGACAGCGCGGGGCTCTACCACGAGCCCGAGGCCGGGCCGTTCTTCTTCGAGATCATCCAGCGCAAGGGCGACCAGGGCTTCGGGGCGGGCAACTTCCGCGCGCTCTTCGAGAGCATCGAGCGCGAGCAGAAGACGGCCGGCAGGATCTGAGTCGCCATGTTGGACCGCATGGCGATGGGCGAGGTGCCCCGCAAGCACCACATCGTGTTCCGCGACGCGAAGGGCGCGCTCCGCCACGAGGAGTGCATGACCCGCGACGGCTTCGAAGGGCCGTACACCATCGCGTACCACGTGAACCGCCCGCACACGCAGCGCCTCGCGGAGCCGCGCCACGGCTTCGCGCTCCCCGCCGCCGCGCCCGACCGCCCGCTCGCGAAGCGGCACTACAAGACGCAGGAGATGGCCCCGCGCCGAGGCGCTCCCCTCGACGCGCGCACGCCGCTGCTCTTCAACGCCGACGTGACGGTGGGCGTGCTGCACCCCGACCGGGCCGACCCGGTGTACTTCGTCAACGCCGACAGCGACGACCTCTACTACGTCTTCAAGGGCGGCGGCGTGGTGCGCTCGACCCTCGGCGACCTGCGCTTCGAGCAGGACGACTACGTCTTCATCCCGCGCGGGCTCACGCACCGGATCATCCCCGACGAGGGCGTGGAGCAGTACTGGCTCTCGCTCGAGCTGCCGGGCGGGCTGCACCTGCCGAAGCAGTGGCGCAACGAGGCGGGCCAGCTCCGCATGGACGCGCCCTACTGCCACCGCGACTTTCGACGTCCCGCCTTCGTGGGCCCGCTCGACGAGGGCGTGCGCGACACGGTGGTCAAGCGCCAGGGGCGCTTTCACGGCTTCACGCAGGAGCACTCGCCGCTCGACGTCGTGGGATGGGACGGCACCGTGTACCCGTGGGCGTTTCCCATCTTGAACTTTCAGCCGCGCGCGGGGCTCGTGCACCTGCCGCCGACGTGGCACGGCACCTTCGCCACGCGCGACGGGCTCGTGTGCAGCTTCGTGCCTCGCGTGGTCGACTTTCACCCCGAGGCCATCCCCTGCCCCTACCCCCACTCGTCGTACGACTGCGACGAGATCCTCTTCTATTGTCGCGGCAACTTCACGTCGCGGCGCGGCGTGGGGCCGGGCAGCATCTCGCACCACCCCGCGGGCATCCCTCACGGCCCGCACCCCGGCGCGTACGAGGCCAGCATCGGCGCGCGCGAGACCAGCGAGCTCGCCGTGATGATGGACACGGTCAAGCCCCTCGCGGTCACCGCGCACGCGCTGCCCGTCGAAGACCCGGGCTACCAGCAGAGCTTCATCGCCTGAACGACGTCTCCCCCGCGGCGCCGCCGCCGCGTTGACCCGCCGCCGCGGTGCTGGTTTCATCGCACCCGCGTCGGGGGGCGCAGGCGGCGGTGCCGGTCACCGCCGGTCCCCCGTCGGGGGGATCACCGATGGCGGATCATCGACTCTTCGTGCTGGCGGTGCGTCGCGCGCGCGCCGCGGAGGTGCTCAAGGCGTTGCGCGGCGCGGGGCACGCGTGCGGCGCCGAGAGCGAGCGGCGCATCGTCGAAGGTGACATCGAAGGCGCCGTGCTCGTGGCGAGCTCCGAGGACCTCGGGGCGTTGCGCGCGCTGCAATCGCGGTTGAGCGAGCTCGGGTGCGAGGCCTTCGTGAGCGAGGCGACCTCGTGGCGCGCGAGCGCGTGGGAGGGCGTCACGTCGTCGTTGCGATTCGCCTGGCGCGCAGGCGATGAGGCGTCGCAGCTACGGCGCGACCGGCTCCGCGTGACGGCGATCGCAGCGGCGGTCTTTCTCGCGCTGCTCGCGGGCCTGGTGGCCGTGTCGAACCTCGGCGCGTGGGGGACGCAGCGCGCGACCGACGCGCCGATGGCGCGCCTCACCGAAGCGCGCGCGGGCGCCCGCGCGCCGCGCACGGGCGGCGAAGGCCCCGAGCGCGCGCTCACGCTGCGCGGCGGCGCGGGCGGCGAGACGGCGGGCGGCGAGCGTGACCCGACGACGACGGCGATCGAGCTCGGCGCGTTTCTCGGAGGGGTGATGCTCTCGCTCGCCGCGTCGATGGTCGCGTCGCGTCGCAAGGCGCCTCCGCGACGCGCGCTCGGATACGGCGTGCGCGCGGCGGGCGTCGTGCTGCTCGGCGCGGGCGTCTGGGCCGGCACGCGCCCGCGCGTGGTCGTGCGCACCGGAGGCGTCTCACGCGACGCGCACGTGAGCGCGCCGACGGGCGCGGGAGGTTCACTCGAAGCCGCCGAGGGGGCGAACGGCGCCGAGGGGCCCGCGAACGAAGGCGCAGCGCGCCGCGCGCGGGGCCCCTTCGATCGCTTCGTGCAGGGCCTCGGCCGTCGCGCGCCGAGCGGTCCGCCGCCGA
>JBDHVF010000508.1:0-6284 GCA_039809605.1 Polyangiales bacterium
GACCCCGCCGCCGCGCGCGCCCGCAGCCGCGGGTCGAGCGTGAGCGCCGCCACGTGGCCGCGCATGTCGTCGAGGTGGTTGAGCTCGTTGCGCAGGCGGTGGAGGCCCTGCTCGAGGTCGCGCACGCGCTCGACGCTCGCCCCCGTGAGGGCGCCCGCGGCGGGCACCGACGGCGACGCCCGCACCGCGAGCACCGCGCGCGCGCACCCCTCGGGCAGCGCGGCCCGCACGCTCGACCCCTCGGCCAGCGCCGTGATGCCCTCGGCCGCGAGCTCGAGGTCGCCGTCGGGGAGCTCCGCGGGCAGCGCGAGGCGCCGGGTCACCAGCGCGCCGCGGGCGTAGACGTTCACGTGGGTGACGGTGCTGGCGCAGACGAGGGTCACGGCGCGCACGATGCCCCAGGAGGCCCGCGGTTCGCAACGCGCTCGTCGCCGCCGCGGGCCGCGGCGCCGGGTCGCCCCCGCCGCGTCGCCGCGATGAATTCGCGGGATCCCATTGACGAACCTCCGGGGGTCTGTGTGAAGTTCCGGCGCCCGAACGGAGGACCGCATGCGCGGAGCCAGCTTGCCCGTCGCCCTGCTCGCCGTAGCAGCGATCGCTTGGACATCACCAGGGTCGGCCGAAGAGCCGATGACCCGCGTGTCGCTCAACGGCGTGCCCACGCCGGTGTTCTTCAACGACGGCGACAGCTTCAGGGTGCTCGCGGGGCCGCTCCAGGGCACCACCGCGCGCCTCGCGGGCTTCAACACCCTCGAGAGCTTCGGGCCCGTGCACCAGTGGGGCACGTGGAACCCCTACGAGCTCTACATCAACGCCAAGATGGCCGCGCTCAACGCGCGCCGGGGCACCTGGCACTGCACCTCGGACCTGCGCCGCGACGGCTACGGGCGCATCCTCTGGAACTGCCCCGACCTCGGGGTCGACCACATTCGCAAGGGCCTCGCGCACGCGATGAACATCGACGACGAGCCCGCGCGCGCGGAGTACCTCGAGGCGCAGCGCGAGGCCATCGCCGAGCGCCGGGGGATGTGGGCCCACGGCGTGCCCGAGTTCGTGCTCACGTCGGCGCACTCGGCCGACGAGGACCCCGACCGCGACTGGCACTACGACCGCCGGGTGAGCGTGCGGTACGGGCACTCCGAGAGCGTGCGCCACCAGCGCACCTACCTCGAGTGCCAGATGGTCTGCCACGAGGAGACCACCGTGGACCAGGGCCGCTCCGACGCGGCCGCGGGGAGGCTGCTCGAGACGCCGTCGCTCAACGCGCGGCTCGCGCGCTTCGACACGATCCACCTGAGCCAGCTCGCGTGGCGCTGGGCGCGCACCCACGAGCTCCCCACGTGGCTGCCCGAAGACCTGCGCGGCCCCGTGGGCGCGCGGCTCGCCGAGCTCGAGCGCGAGGGCGCCTTCGGGCCCGTGCGCGTGCAGCCGGGGGCGTGCTTCCGGTACGTGGCGTTCAACCGTCGGTACGGCGCCACGCGCGCGTCGTGCCTCGACCAGCACTGAGGGGCCCCGGTCCGCGATGAAGAACATTCGCATCCTCGCCCTGCTCCTCCTCGCATCGTCGGCGCAGTGCTGGACGGACCCGGGCTCGGCCCCGCTCGGCTACGAGCGCGGCGAGGGCCTGTGCACCGACGGCCGCGACAACGACCGCGACGGGCAGATCGACTGCGAGGACTCCGACTGCCTCATGAGCTCGACGCACTGCGCCGAGTCGTTCCCGATCATCCCGCGGCTCTCGCGCGAGGACGGCTTCCTCGCGTGCACCGACGGCGTCGACAACGACCTCGACGGGCAGTTCGACTGCGGCGACCGCAACTGCCAGAACATCCCCGAGGTCTGCTGCTCGCGGGAGTTCACCGACGCCACGTGCTCCAACGGCGTCGACGACGACGGCAACGGCTACGCCGACTGCGCCGACTTCTCGTGCCGCACGGGCGTCTACGTGGGCGTGTGCGCCCGCGAGACGCGCTGCGACGACGGCCTCGACAACGACGGCGACGGCCGCGTCGACTGCCTCGACCGCGACTGCGCCTCCGAGGGTCGCTGCTGCTCGCGCACCGGCGCCGAGGCGGGGAGCTGCGCCGACGGCCGCGACAACGACTGCAACGGCTACGTCGACTGCGCCGACCGCGCCTGCCAGATGGACCGCGCGTGCTGCCGGAGCATGAGCCCCGAGAACACGCTCGCCGCGTGCTCCGACGGCCGCGACAACGACTGCAACGGCTACGCGGACTGCGAGGACAACGCCTGCGCCCGCGCCGACCGCGGCGCGCCCGCCGACGCCGTGGCGTACTGCGCGTCGCGCACCGAGAGCTCGTACGCGCGCTGCCGCGACGGCGTCGACAACGACGGCAACGGCTACGTCGACTGCGCCGACCGGTCGTGCTCGGGGGCGACGGACGTGAACGTGCAGCGGGCCTGCCGCGAGAGCGCGGGCGACCCCGCGGGCGCGTGCTCCAACGGCATGGACGACGACGGCGACGGCTTCGTCGACTGCGACGACTGGGACTGCTCTTGGAACCCCGCGGGGGTGTGCGACCCGCGGCGGCACGGCGCCCAGGTGTGCGCGGGGCGTGGCATCGGAACGGGTTACAGGGGAACGCGATGAGAACCAACGGGTGGCTCTGGGGCGCGCTGGCCGCGCTGGTGATGATGGCGTGGGGCGCGACCGCCGCGGCGCAGACGACGGACGCGGGGGCCCCGCCGGGCGCGCCCGAGGCGCACGAGACCGTGTGCAACGACCGCGTCGATCAAGACCATGACGGCCTGGTCGACTGCGCCGACGCCGACTGCTTCCACGACCGCGTGTGCCAGGCGGGCGGCGCGGGCGAGAACACCGACTCGCGCTGCAGCGACTGGATCGACAACGACGGCGACGGGATGATCGACTGCGACGACCAGGACTGCATGGGCCCCGGCGTCACCCGCTGCCGCGGCTCGTGGACGTCGCCCACGGCCGCCGCGCTGCCCGGCACCGCCCCGCAGGGCGTCGACGCGCCGATGCCCGAGCTCGGCCCCAACCAGAGCGCCGAGGACCTCATCGGCCGCAACGGCGACGTCGACGGCGAGCGCACCGACGAGACCTGCGCCGACGGCCTCGACAACGACGGCGACGGGCGGACCGACTGCGCCGACTTCGGCTGCCGCTTCGACCCCACCGTGAGCGTCTGCCAGGGCACCCCCTCGCTGCGCTTCTCGGCCGTCGTGGGCGCGGGCTACACCCACCAGGTCACGCAGACCGGCGGCGACGTCATCACCACCAACGACGACGCGGCCTTCAACCGCATCCAGCTCCGCGGGCTCGGGCCCATCCCGGGCATCCAGAACAGCTTCTTCCTCCTGAACCTCCGCGCCGAGCGCGGCGTGCGGCTCACCTTCGCGATGTTCCAGGTGCCCATCTCGCGGCGCTGGTACCTCAACATCAACTCGGGCTCGGGGTCGCTCTCGACGTCGCTCATCACGTCGGCCTCGCGGCAGCTCCTGCTCGACCCGGCGTTCTACGTGTACTCGGCCTTCGAGCAGGGCAACGGCGCGGCCGCCGAGGTGGGCGGCGCCCTCGACGACCGCCGGAGGCTCTTCCTGCGCGTGTTCGCCGCCGCGGGCTCGGGCGAGTTCAACGGCAACGTGGGCGGGCGCTTCTTCCGCAGCGACGAGCGCAACTTCTCGTACGCCGCCGGCGCGCAGCTCGGGATCAACATCCTCGGCAGCTACAACCGCTTCGACTCGCCCTTCCTCTACGTGCCCGTGCCCCTCACCATGGCCGTGCTCCTCGGCGCCAAGTGGGACCAGCGCCCCGACGAGCGCTACCTCGCGTGGAACGCGTTCTTCGTCTTCCGCTGGAGCCGGCTCTTCTTCAGCATCGAGCACTACGGCAAGCAGGAGTTCGCCTTCGGTTCGAACCAGCTCTCGGCCGTCGCGCAGCTCGGCGTGCTGGTCATCCCGCGCAGGCTCCTGCTCGCGGCCGACGTGGGCGGCTTCCTCCCCGGCACGATGAGCAACCCCCCGGCGAGCTTCACCTCGTCGCTCCCGCGGCCCCTTCAAGAGTTCCAGTACCGCGCCGCGGCGCACTTCTACTTCTACCGCCACGTGGGCCTGCTCTCGCTCGTGTGGAGCGACCACTTCATCGAGCGCAACCCCGACAACTCCCGCGACACGATCCGCGACCAGCAGTTGCGCCTCGAAGCGCAGTTCCGCTTCTAAGCGTCCCCGCTCATGGAGTCCGTCCGCGCCGCGCCCATCCACCCCCGCGGCCCCCACGACCCGCCGCCGCGGTTCAACCTCCTGCCCTGGGCGGCGCTCGCGGCCGTGCTCGCGCTCTGCTGGTACTTCCGCGGCATCCTCATGCTGCTCGGCGCGGCCAGCGCGCTCGCGTGGGTGCTCTCGCCCGCCGTCGACGCGCTCCAGGCGCGGCGCGTCCCGCGGCCCGTCGCCATCGCCGTCGTGCTCGCGCTCGTGGGCGTGACCGCGACGGGGCTCCTCTGGGTGGCCGTGCCCGACGTCGTCGCCTCCCTCACCCAGCTCCTCGCCACCGTGCCCCAGCGCATCCAGCAGGACTGGCTCCCGCGCGTCACCACGGGCCTGCTCTGGGTGCGCCAGCGCTTCCACATCCGCGTGCCCGTCACCACCAACGCGTGGGTCACCCAGCTCGCCACGCGCGCGAGCTCGCTCGCCGAGGGGTCGCTCGCCGTCGTCGCTGGCGCCGCGGGCGCGGGCTACGTCGTCGTCGAGAAGGTCATCGAGTTGCTCATCGTGCTGGCCCTGTCGTTCTACACGCTCTCGAGCTGGCACACGCTGCTCGACGGCGTGACCGACCTCGTGCCCACGCGCTCGCGCGACCGCTTCCTCACCGTGGTGCGCAAGGTCGACCGCGCCCTCGGGCGCTTCGTGCGAGGGCAGTTCCTCGTGATGGGCATCCTCGGTACGTTCTTCGCCATCGGCCTCGACGCCCTGCACCTGCCCGCGGGCCTGGGCCTCGGCATCTTCGCCGGCCTCGTCGCCTTCGTGCCGTACCTCGGCTTCCTCTTCGCGCTCTCCATCGCCGCCCTGCTCGCCGCGCTCGACACCTCGGGCCACTGCTCCGTCGCCGCCGTGGTGGGCTACATGGTCGCCATCCACCTGCTCGACATCCTGGTCATCACCCCCCGCGTGCTCGGCGGGAGCATCGGGCTCTCGCCCGTGGTGATCATCCTCTCGCTGCTCGCGGGCGGTCAGGCCCTCGGCTTCTACGGCCTGCTCGTGGCCGTGCCCGCCGCGGCCGTCATCAAGGTGCTCCTCGGCGAGCTCGTCGACTGGTACAAATCCACGCGCTTCTACGGCGCCGCGCCGGTGCACACGCTCGACACGCAGAGCACCGTCGACACGAGCATCCCCGCGCCACGACTCACCGTTCCCCCACCGGAGGCCCCATGACCGAAGGAGTTCACGTCGAAGATCGCGGCGCCGCGCGCTGGATCACCCTCGACCGCCCCGAGACCCGCAACGCGCTCGAGCCCGGCGTGCTCGCGGCGATGACCCTCGCCGTGCAGCAGGCCGGCGACGCGCGCGTGATCGCCCTCACCGGCCGCGGCGGCGCGTTCTGCTCGGGCGCCGACCTGCGCTACGCCGCCGCCAACGCCGCCGAGCTCTCGGCCGACATCGACGCCCACCTCGGGCGCTTTCAGGCCCTCGTGCGCGCGGTGGTGAGCGCGCCGCAGATCGTGGTGGCCGCGGTCGACGGCGCCGCGTACGGCTTCGGCGCCGACCT
Organism: Polyangiales bacterium; assembly: GCA_039809605.1. Lineage (GTDB taxonomy): Bacteria > Myxococcota_A > Polyangia > Polyangiales > CAISKJ01. Next base: position 5,747 of record JBDHVF010000508.1, read on the forward strand.
CGCGCTCGCGTGCGACCTGCGCGTGGCCTCGACGCGCGCCTACTTCCAAGAGGGCTTCGTGCGCATCGGGCTCCTGCCCGACGGCGGCGGCACGTGGATGCTCCCCCGCCTCGTGGGGCTCTCGAAGGCCCTCGAGCTCGCCCTGCTCGGCGAGCGCGTCGACGCCCACGCCGCCGAGCGCCTCGGGCTCGTCGCGAAGGTCGTCGCGCCCGAGGAGCTCGAAGCCGCCGCGCAGGCCGTGGTCGACCGGCTCGCCAAGGGCCCGCCCATCGCGCTGCGGCACATCAAGCGCCTCATGCGCGACGGGCTCGCGAAGCCCTTCGGAGAGGCCTTCGGCGACGAGGGCCGCGCCCAGGTCGAGTGCCTGCGCTCCGAAGATCTGATGGAGGGCGTCGCGGCCTTCTTCGAGAAGCGCCCCGCGGAGTTCAAGGGCCGCTGAGACCAACCGCAGGTCAATCTGGGCGCTTTCGCGGAGCCCCCACCCAACGCTGCCGCGCGCCCCGCCCCCGCTGCCGCGCACCTTCGCGGAGCCCCCACC
>JBDHVF010000509.1:0-6277 GCA_039809605.1 Polyangiales bacterium
CCGACGTACGTGCCGAACGAGGAGCTGGGGACGATGGACGGACAGACGCACCAGCGCGCGCGCAACGGCTTCGAGGGGGCGCTCCTCGCGCACAGCGAGTCGACGGGGCGGCCGATGTTCGTCGGAGGCTTGCTGGCGGTGTACTTCCCGGGCGAGCGTCGCATCCAGCCCGACGTGTTCGTCGTACCGGGCGCCGACAAGGCGACGCGCGAGAGCTGGGTGGTGACCAAGGAGGGCCGCGCGCCCGAGTTCGTGCTCGAGATCCTCGCGCTCGGCCACCGCGAGAAGGACCTTCTGGACAACGTCACCCGCTACGCTCAGTTCGGCATCCGCGAGTACTTCCTCGCGGACCTGCGCCAGCGGCGGCTGCGCGCGTGGCGCCTCGGCGACCCGGCCATTCGCATCTACACCCCGATCGTTCCGCAGCTCGGGCGGTTTCACTCCGAGGTGCTCGGGCTCGACGTGAAGCTCGAGGGCGAGCGGGTGCGGCTCTACTACGGCAACGCGCCGCTGCTCGAGCCCGACGAGATCGCCGAGCGACTGCGCGACGACCTCAACGACGAGCAGATGCGCCATCAGGAGGCCCTGGAGCGCGCCGCCGAGGCCGAGGCTGCGAGGCAGCAGGCCGAGGAGCGTGCGCGCGCCGAGGCGCAGGCCCGCGCCGAGGCCGAGGCCGAGCTGGCGCGGCTGCGCGAGCTGCTCGAGCGCATGAAGCCCACGTAGAGCGGCGGAGCCCCTTCGAGCGCGCGACGCTCTCCCCCTTCCCTTCGCTCACGGCGTCATCTGCGCGGGCTCCTCGATGCGCGCCCGCAGTTCGCTCGAGATCCGCGCGTCGGTCATCGCCCGGTGTCAGGGAGTCCGAGGGCCGAGACCATCGCGCCGAGTGATACCCCTCTGAGCCTCGCTAGCTCCGCGACCGCCGCGATCCGGTCGGCGTCGAGCCCCTCGCGCTCGTCAGAGAGGGCGATCAGCTCCGCGTGCTCGTCGTCGGTGAGCGTCCCGTCGTCGCGCCGCGCGAGCAGCGCCTCGTACCGCAGCCGCCGCGCCGTGTCTTGCCCGCGGTTGATGCGCTCGAGCAGCAGCGACTCGTCGGCGGAGAGGAGCGCCGCCTCACGCCGGGCGCGCAGCTCGATCACCTGTCGCGTGAACGCAGCGAGCTCCTCGGGCGACATCTGATCGACCGCTCGCAGGAGCTGCTCCGGCGAGACTCTCGCTTCGACCTGAATGACCGGCATGGTGTGCCTTCTACCACGCGCGGCGCTCACGGGCGCGAGGTTCCCGCCCGGCGCCGGATGACGTCGCGCGAGCGCAGACTTCAAACGCGCTTCAATGGATCGCGGACGGCGTTGCTGGTGCTCTCGGGGCGCGGAGGGCGCGCGTCGAGTGCGACGCCCCGCGAGGACACCCATGACGAAGACGACGCTCTTTCTCTGGCTCGCAGCGGTCATGCTGGTCGCCGGATGCTTCGAGTCCGAGACCGCGCCCGGCCCCGCGGCCGACGCCGCGCCGCCCGACACGACGCCCATCGGGGACGTCCCCTCGACCGACGCGCCCGTCGTGAGCGACGTGCCCGTGACGGACGGGATGCCCGACGTACCGATGGACGTGCAGCCCGACACGCCGCCCGCTGACATCGCCGACGCGCCGTCGACAGACGTGTGCGCGGCTCCCATGTCGATGTGCGACGGAGCGTGCGTGAACACGCAGAGCGACGCCGCAAACTGCGGCGGATGCGGACGTGCGTGCGCGTGCCCCACTGGTCAGACTCCATCCTGCACGACAGGCACGTGTAGCTGCGAATGCCCGGCGGGAATGGTCGCCGTCGGTGACACGTGCGCGCCGATCGAGGCGCCGCGGCCCACCTTCCCGCTCTCGACGATGGTGGTCACCTCGCGACGCCCGACGCTTCGGTGGGAGCGCAACACCCGCCTCACGGGGGCCCACGTCGAGCTCTGCCGCGACCGCGCGTGCACCATGGTCATCGACTCCTTCGACGCGAGCGGGTCGTTCGGCCGTCCGCCGAGGGAACTCCCCGCGAGCCGGGTGGTGTTCTGGCGACTCCGCGGACGGGTGGGCGATCGCGTCGGCATGACGACGAGTCGCGTGTGGCAGTTCACCGTGGGGGCGCGCTCCGCGACGGGCGACACCGACACGGCCTGGGGCACGAGCCTCAAGGACCTCAACGGCGACGGGTACGCGGACCTTGCGGTCGGTGCGGCCAGTCGCGCGCGACGCGTGGAGGTGTTCGCCGGGGGGCCCTCGGAGCTGCACGCCCCCACGACACTCTTCGGATCGAGCGGCATGGGCGTCTCGTTCGGCAACGGCGTCGCGATGGGGGACCTCAACGGCGACGGATTCGCGGACCTCGCGGTCGGCTCCTACGGCGAGGAGCGCGTCTACGTCTTCGAAGGCCGTAGCGCCGCGCTGCCGACCACGGCGACCACGGTGATCAGCCCCGCCGGGGCCACGGCGCTGCAGGGGCCCAACGTCTTCGATCTCGACGGCAACGGCTTCGACGACCTTCTCGTGGCGGACCGCAACCGGCTGTACGTCTACAATGGCAGCGCGTCGGGCCTCGCCGCGACGCCCTCGAGTTCGAGCGCCGTGCCTGTCGCGAACACGGGGTTCGGCGTCGCTGGCGGGGCGGACGTCAACGGCGACGGCTTCGTCGACGTCGTCATCGGCGCGATCTGCGCCCCCGACCCGACCGACTGCCGCGGCAGCGGACAGGCGTATCTCTACCTCGGCGGGCCGACGGGCATCGGCTCTCTGCCCGACCGCACGATCTCCCACCCGCAGCCCTACGCCCGCTTCGGCTCCCGCGTCACAGGTGTCGGGGACATCAACGGCGACGGCTATGGCGACGTGGCGATCGGCGCCTACGGCGTCGGCGGCGTCGGCGGCAACGGCGGCGGTGCGGTGTACCTGTACCTCGGCGGCCGCGAGGGGCTGGGCGCCACCGCAGCCGTCACGTGGACCGGCACGGGCAGCGACGGCGTGGGCGACGCAGTCACCGCGACGGACGTCAACGGGGATGGCCTCGGCGACATCATTATTGGCGCCGGCAGCGCCGGCCGCGCCTCGCTCCATCCGGGCGTTCGCGATGGCAGGCCCCCGCCCATGCCGACGATGTCGTGGGGCGGCCGCGACGGTGGTTCGTTCGGGGCGTTCAGCGTCGCCGGTCAGGTCGGCGACCTCAACGGAGACGGTTTTGGTGATGTCGTCATCAGCGCCTTCGACGCGGGAGAGACCGGGCGCGTCTACGTCTACCCGAGCAGCCCCTCGGGGCTTCCGATGCTCCCTGCGCAGGTGTTGAACGGCACCGAGATGGGTGCGCAGTACGGCTACTCCTTGGCGTTCGCGGCGCCCGTGCGCCCGTGGTTCACGCGAGGTGATCGGGCACGGGCACGCGTGCACGTCCCGCGCATCGAGCGACGAGCGGTCGCCGTCGGAACGATCTGAACGCAGCGCTCGGCGCGGCGGAGCCGCGGTCAGACGCGTCTGATCCGCCGCAGAGAGCGACCGCGGCGCCGGCAGCCAACCGAAGAGAAGAGCCCGAGCGATCGCGGAGCGAAGCGACCGCGACTTCGTCAGAACGTGTTGCGCGCGGTCACTGCGTCAGTTGCGTCGGCGCGTCGAGCCTGCCGTTCGCATCGCCCTGCCACGCGAAGATCGCCGCCCGCTGGTCGGGCCCGACGGCGTGCACCACCAGGTCGGGCACGCCGTCGCCTTGCACGTCCGCCAGCTCCGAGTGCTCCGCGCGCCACGGCGTTGCTAGCACGCCGAGCGGCCTTCGCGAGAGCGACCCGTCGCTCGCGCGCGTGAGCTCGAACCGCTGCGTCACGTTGCCCGTCACGAGCCGGTCGGCGCCCTCGGCGCTCGCGAGCGCGAACATCGTCTCGGGCAACCAGGGCCCCGACGTGTCGAGCTCGCGGCGGGTCAGCGCGGGCTCGCCCGCGCCGAAGGTCATGACCTGCAATGACCCGCTCGCGAGCACGAGCTCGCGACGGTCGTCGCCTTCGAGGTCCGCGAGGGTCGCGGCGAGCCCCAACCCTCCCCCTCCCATCGTGACCGAAAGGATGTACGTCCACGGCGCCCGCGTGCCGATCCCGGTCGGTCCGCCCAGGTAGACCGCGATCCAGCCGTCGTTGGCGCAGTAGCCGGCCGAGGACACCCACTCGCAGCGAGCTGACGGCATCCCCACGACGAGGTCGTCGTAGCCGTCGCCGTCGAGGTCGTCGGTGAGCAGCGCGCGCATGAGACGAGACCCGTCACCGCGGACGGCTCCGCTCGCGCTCGCGCGGATCACCCGCAGCGCGCGCCCGAGCCCTTCGCCTTCGAGCGCGATCACGTACACCTCGCCGCGACCGCTCAGCGCGTCGGGGCAGCTCACCACCAGCTCGCGACGACCGTCGCCGTCGAAGTCGCCGCTCCGTGAGGGCTCGGCGCCGCAATGGGGAGTGCTCCTTCCCAACGGGTCCTCTGCGACGCCCCCCGAGCGCCACGGGGCGACCGCGCCTGCGCCGAGCGGCCCCTTCCACACGAGCACTCGCCCCGCGCCACCGTCGCGCTGCGGGTCGGCGCCGGCGAAATCGACGTAGCCGTCGCCATCGAGGTCACCGACCTCCGTCACGGGCCCAGACCCCTGCTCGGTGAGCCACGTTCGCACCACGCGCCGCCCACCCTGACGCACCGCCAGCACGCCGCGATGATCGAGCGGGTCCCACCGCCCGTCGCCATCCACGTCGCGCATGCCCGTCCACCCGAGGTCCCACGACGCCCGCGCAGGTGTGTCGCGCGCCGCGCGAGGGACGACGAACCACCACGTCGGCCCCGACGGCTCCAGCCCGCCCGCAGCCTCGTACGCGCGCCAGAACACCACGCCTACGGGGAGAGGGCGCGTGGGCTGCACGGCGCTCCCGTCGGTCTCGACGGCCTCGATCACGCGGTCGCAACGGCGGTCGGCGCAGAAGTTCACGCGCACTCGCGCGCCCGGAGGCGCGCTCCATCGCACGCGCGGCCGGGGAGAGGCCACCACGTCGCCCGTCGACGGCCAGCGCATCGACACATGTGTCGGCGGGGCACGGTCGTCGCCCGGTGCGCGGTCAACACACGCGCCGAGGCACGCGCACGCGAGCACTCCAGCGCGAAGGTCCATCGGGCGTCTCCTGCGTGTGTTGGGACGATGCGACGGCGAAGACAGCTCGCGCTCAGCCCGTGGCCACGCCGCGCTGCTTCGCGGCGGCGCGCTTGCGGGCGGCGCGGTCCTCGTCGCGCTGGGCGGCGAGCTCGGTTTCGAACGCGCCGAGCACGAGCCTGCGCGCGTCGGCGTCCCTGCCGTGGGCTGCGGTGGTCTTGACCGCGAGGTCGACGAGCGCGTCGTGGAACGCGTCGCTCACGGCCTCGAGGTCGCGCCCGTCGGCGGCCTTCACGGCGCGGCCGTAGGGCGCGAGGTGCGCGGTGAGGTGGTCGACGAACCACTGCACGCGCAGCGTCTTCACGGCGGCGACGCAGTCGGCGTTCTTCTCCAGCGCGTCGGCGGTCGCGCGCATCGACTTGTACTGCTGCGCCATCGAGTCGACGAGGTACCCGGTGCCCTCGGGGAACGCCTGCTGCCGCAGCGTCGTGGCGGCGTCCTTCATGCGCGACTGCTCGTCGGTGAGCGGGCGCACCACGCGATCGGTCATGCCCCGCTCCACCGCTTCGAGCAGGTCGTCGAAGGCCCCGAAGACCACGTCGGTGGTGTTGTCGAGCACCAGCGGCGGCAGCTCGCGCTCGGGCGTGAGGTTCGCCCCCGCGTCCACGGCGGCGCTCAGCGACTCGCGCACGTCGCCGTGCAGCGGCTTGAGCGCGGCCTTGTCGTTCCAGAGGTCGCGCAGCGCGAGGAACACCCTGCGTTGCCGGTACAGCGTCAGCCTGGGCAGATCGATCATCGTCAAGCCTCCTCATGGCGCGTGGGTGCGCCCCAAAAACGAACAGCGCGCACGCTCTCAAGGTCGAGCTCCGGCCGTCAAGCGCATTTTCCAGATGCCGCATGGATCGGGGCTTTCGCGCGCGGACGTCCAGCCCTCGACCCGTCCACCGCGCGAGGACGTCCAGCCCTCGACCCGCCCACCGCGCGAGGCTCCCAGCCACCGACCCGTCAACCGCGCGAGGACGTCCAGCCCTCGGCGCGCCGTCCGCGCGTCGCCGACAGCCTCCACGCCGGGATCACCCGGAGCGGCACGCGAGCGCGGCTCGTCGACGCCCGCGACGCGATAGACTCCCCCGCCCGCCA
>JBDHVF010000510.1:0-6264 GCA_039809605.1 Polyangiales bacterium
GGGTCACGCGCTACGTCGCACGCTCGCCGACGACGTCGCGAATGCGCCGCGGCTCTGCGGAGCCGCGGCTGGCCTCTCGCTGCCAGCGCCGCGATCGAGCCGTGCAGCACGCTCGCCGACGACGTCGCGAATGCGCCGCGGCTCCGCGGAGCCGCGGCTGCTCTCTCGCTGCCAGCGCCGCGATCGAACCGCGCTTCGAAGCTGCATCGAGAACGCCAGCTCCTACGAGCCACCGGCCCATGCGCGACGTTGCTCGGGGCTGGTTGCGCAACCCGTGGGTACGTGGGCGATCGCGACGTCTGCGCCGAATCTTCGGCGCGTGCTCTTCGCTGCGAGCGCGAGAACGACGCTTCGCCGGGCGCGTGTCGCGCGATCGGACACCGCGCGTGACGCATGTGCGAAAGGCGTTCTCTCTCGCGGCGAGCGGGCGATAGCGTCGCCGTCGCGCGCACGAGACGAGACCCGCGCGCGGAGGTGTGACGACGATGGACGACGCAAAGACCGCGAAGACCCCCGAGCTCTCGAAGCAGGTGCTCGACATCACCAAGGACGCGAAGCGCCTCGACGTGATGAGCCAGCAGCACGCCCAGGCCGTCGGCGAGCGCATCGCCGCCGAGCTCTCCGAGCCCGCGCTCGCGTCGTCCATCGCCCTGTTGGTGCGCGTGGCGGGCGCGAAGGCCGCGCGCCTCGCGGGCGAGTTCGAGGCGACCGACCGCGCGCTCACCGAGGAGATCGCCGACGACGACCCGCCGCGCCGCGCGAGGGAGTCGGCCGACACCGAGCTGCGCGCGGGCGTCACCGAGGCGCGCGAGGTGCTCACGGGGCACTACGGCGCGGGCTTTCTCGCGACGGTGCACCTCGCCGGCCCGATGCCGCGCGACCCCGAGCAGTTGAAGCGCTACGCCGTGCGCGCGCACGACGCGCTCGCGAAGCTCGAGCCCGGTGACCTCCCCGCGTCGCGCATCGAGGGCGCGAAGGTCTCGCCGAAGAAGTGGGCCGCGCTCCTCGCGAAGCCGCTCGCGAAGCTCACCGACGCGCTCGACGCGGTGCAGACCGAGGCTGCCGAGCTCGTCTCCGCCCGCACCCATCGCTCGCGCGCCGACGCCGCGTGGACCTCGCACGCGCGGCGCTGGGAGGACCTCTTCGACGCCCTCCTTCGCTTCGCGGGCATGGACGAGGAGGCCGACCGCGTGTCGCGCCCCGTCGGCGCACCCGTCGCGACGACCGCCGCAGAGCCCGCCGACCCCGTCGCACCCCCCGCGAACGGCAGCAATCCCACGAAGTAGGGCCCCGTGAGGGGTGCGAACGGGTAGTCGAATCCAGACCGTACCGATTGCACCCCCTACAAGGCAGGGTACGGATACCGATCGTACCGATTGCATCCCCCGCGAGCGGGTGTCGCGTACCGTTCCTGGCGGTTGCGACCCTCGCGAGCGGGTGTCGCGTACCGTTCCTGGCGATTGCAAGGGGCGCATCGACGAGTGAGCCGCAGGGCTCCGGTCATCATGGGCTGCGTCGCGGCTCGATCGCGAAGACCGAGTAGCCACCGGGCACCGTTCTCAGCGGCGTGAGCGCGAAGCCGTGGCGCTGGAGGCCGCTCGTGATGCTGAAGAGGCGGTCCCACGTGTCGAGCACGACCACGTGCGTGGCTCCCGAGCGCGTCGCGATCTGCGCGACGGCGTCGCCGCGCCGCGCGCCGCAGCTCGCCAGCGTGATCGACTGGTGGACTGCGACGTTCTCGGGCGAGCGCAGCCCCACGAGGTCGACCAGCCGGAGCGCGGTGGTGGCCGAGAGGTAGCCGATGTCGTGCACGAGCACGACGGCGCCGCGCGGGAGCCGCTGGCGAGTCCACGCCGCGAGGCCCCGGAGCTCCTGCCGGCTGAACGCGCGGTCGACCGCGCGCTCGGAGAGGTGCGAGGGCAGCGCGAGGAGCGCGTACGCGAGGCCCACGGCCTGGAGCGCCGACGCGAGGCGGCGCGTGCGCTCCGACGCGAAGGCGATCGCGGGCGCGAGCAGGAAGACCGCCACGATGGGCTGCATGTACCGCTGGCGGTTGTGGTGGAGCGCGCCGGGGAGCTCGACGAAGTACACGCCGAGGGTGCCGGCCGCGAAGAGCAGCGCGATGCGCCCCACGCGGTCTCTCGTGACGAGCAGCGCGGCAGCGGCCAGCGGCCCGACGTGCACGATGAACTGCGCGAGGGCGAACCCGACGACCGAGGCGCGCTGCGCGAGCGGCTCGCACGACTCGGCGAAGAACGCGCGCTTCGCCGCGATGGTCGTGGGCACGGGCGTGCCGAGCGCGAGCACGTCAACCGCGGCCCACGGCGACGCTGCGAGCAGCGCCGCGGCCGCGTCGCGACCGAGGCCCCGGAGCTGCTCGTCGCGCGAGCCGCCGCGGCGAGCGAGCGCGCGGTCGGCGAGCGCGAGGAGCGACAGCAGCGCGAGCTCGGGCCTGACGTACGGGCCGACGCCGCACAGCAGCGGGACGGCGACGCCGCGCGCGCGCTCGTCCTCGCGGTGCAGCGCGAGCACCCAGGCGACCGTCGCGCATGCGAGGCCGGTCTCGAGCCCGTTCGTGAGGTGCAGCGTCGAGCGCCCCACGACGACGCTCAGCGCCGCTCCGGCGGCGACGAACCATGGACGCGCGTGGGCCTTCACGCTCGCGCGGACGACGGCCGCCGCGAGCAGACCCATCGCCAGCGCGTTCAGCCACTCGAGCGCGCGCGCCGACCCCGCCAGCGGACGCAGGAGCATCGCGAGCGACACGAAGACCGTGCTCGTGCAGCCCGCGAGCAGCGGCGCGTGGGGGAAGTTCGGGTCGTGCCCCTGGCGCTGGACCTCCAGCGTGTGCACGACCGTGTACGCGTCGTCGAGCGGGAACGCGACCTTGCCCTCGGAGTACAGCCACGCGAGCGACGCGAGCGCGACGGCCACGAACGAAGCCAGCGGCCACCACGGGGAGAGCTCGCCAGTGCCGTTCTCGTCGTGCGGTCTCGCCGTCATTCTGCCCGCCGCGGGGTGCGTGCGTGTTCGTACCCCCTCACGCCGACCGCCGTCCAGCCCGACGAACTCCTCGGGGTGGCGCTCCTCGCGCCTCGCACACACCCTTGACGCACGCGACGCGGCCGGTAGCGTGCCGGCGCGTGAACGACGCGGGACGCATCGAGAGGCTGCCGCCCCTTCGGCCGCTGCACGTCGTGGCGCTCCTCGCGCTCGTGGCGCTCGCGGTCGCGGGGTGGCGCGAGTACTGGTTCCTCACCGACGACGCGTTCATCACGTTCCGGTACATCGACCACCATCACCTGCGCGGCTGGGGCTACACGTGGAACCCTCCGCCCTTCGCGCCGGTCGAGGGCTACTCGAACTTCCTCTGGATGGTGCTGCTCGAAGGGGTGTGGCGGGTCACGGGCGTCGAGCCTCCGCGCGCGTGCAACCCCCTCTCGCTCGCCTTCGGCCTCGGCACGCTCGCCGTCGGCTTCGTGATGGCGTACCGCGCGCCGCTGCCCGCGCGCCTCGCGCCCGCGCGCTTCTGGCTCGCGTGGCTCGCGTGCCTCGGCGCCGTCGTGAACCGCACCTTCCTCATGTGGATGAGCTCGGGGCTCGAGACCTCGCTCTTCGTGCTCTGCGTGACCGCCTGGGTGGCGCTCGCGCTCGAGAGCGGGCGCCGTCGCACGCCCGCCCTGCTCGCGTCGACGTGCGCGCTCGCTTCGGCCGCCGCGCTCACGAGGCCCGACGGGCTGCTGCTCGTGGCCGCGAGCGTCGCGATCGCCGCGTGGCTCGCGTGGCGCAGCGGCACGGCCCGCGCGCGGCGGGGCATGGCGGCGGCGCTCGCTCCGCTGCTGGCGGTGGCGGCGCACCTCGCGTGGCGCAGGAGCACGTACGGCGAGTGGGTGCCGAACACCTACTACGCGAAGCACGTGGCTCCGTGGCCCGAGAGCGGCGTGCGCTACGCGGCGTCGTTCGCGCTCGAGTACGCGCTCTGGGCGCCGGGCCTCGTCGCGCTCGCGGCGCTCACGCGCTGGAGGCGCCGCGCGCCGCGGGACGAGGGCGCGCCCCCCGAGGCTCCCGTCGTGCCGGTGCTGGTCGCCGCGACGCTGCTGGCGCACTTCGCGTACTACACCCTGCTCATCGGCGGAGACCACTTCGAGTACCGGGTGTACGCGCAGTGGGTGATGCTCGGGCTCGTGGGCGTGGTCGCGGCGCTCGGGCGATCGGCGATGGCCCCGCGCCACGCGCTCGCGGCGCTCGGGCTGTGCGTCGCGGCGTCGATCCCGCTGCCGTGGGTGCACCACCTCGAGACGCGCGGGCTCACCACGCGCGCCGAGACGCACGTGATGGTGCGCCCGATCGCGCAGGCGTTCCCCTCGTTCGCGCGGCCGTATGTGGGGGCCTTCGACGCGCTGCAGGCGTGGCTCATCCCGCACCTCGTCGGGGTGCGCCACCAGGAGCACAAGGTCTTCTGCGAGGAGCAGCTCCGTCGCTACCCGACCTCATGGCGCTCGCTGCGCGTCGGGGCGGGCGACCCGGTGCTCGTCGAGCGCACCGTGGGGGTGCCCGGCTGGTCGCTGCCCGAGGTCGCCATCATCGACCTCTTCGGCTTGAACGACCGGGTCATCGCGCGCACGCCCGTTCCCCCCTCGCACGGCCCGCGGAGGATGGCCCACGACAGGCAGCCGCCGCCCGGCTACGTCGAGTGCTTCGTGCCCAACGTGCTGGTGCGCGGCGGAGGCTTTCGGGTCTACCAGCGCAGGGAGCCGCTCACGCCCGAGCGCATTCGCTTCTGCGAGCGGCGCTTCATGCCCGCGCGCTGAGCGCCGTCACGCGGGCTGTTCGAAGAGCCCCTCGACGCGCTGCTCGCGCTGCTCGCCGGCGGCCATCGCGAGGCCGAGCGGGAGCCCGAAGAACCCCGCGTGCAGCACCGCCTGGAGCACCTGCGACGGTTCGAGGAACCACGGCATGCCCGCGCGCGCGATGAGCTCGAAGTTGATGAACCACAGCGCGAGCCCGAAGGCCGCGCCCATGGCGCCCTCGCGGGCGTAGCTGCGCGTCGTGCGGAGCGAGGACCACCCGACGAGCAGCACGTAGAGCGAGCCGTAGAGGGCCGCGAGGATGAAGTGGGTCGTGACGCCCGCGGTGAGCACCGCGCCGCTCGTCGACGTGAGCGTCTGCCGCCCGGCCGCGAGGCTCGCGGCCATCTGCACGGGCAGGAGGGGGGAGCGGCCCGCGGCGGCGGCGACGACCATCTCCGCCGCGCCGAAGACGAGGCCCGCGCCGAGGCCGAAGAGCAGCCCCTCCCTGCTGAGCGTTCCTGCACGAGATTCCATCGAATCCTCCACGCGCATGAGGTCTGGTGAGCATCTGGTGCCGCGCGCCGCCGAGCGGCAGGGGGCGCCGCGCGCGTGACCTCGCCGGGGGCTTACGGCTCGCGGGGGAGAGCGCCAAGGCTCTGGTCACCATGGACCCGACACTGCTCCTCACGGCACACCTGCTGGTGGGCGCCGCGGGCGTGCCCGCTGCGCCCGCGGCCATGCAGCTTCGCGAGCCCCTCATGACGCGCGCGGCGTACGCGCAGCTCGCCGGCGCGAGGTACGCGCCGGGGGCGGGCGAGGCGCCGTCGAGCGCGGCGCCGTCGAGCGCGGCGCCGTGGGTGCCGCCGCTCGTCGACGACGCGGCGTCGCGACGTCGCCGCAACATGCTCAACGCCCACCGCGCGCTCGAGCTCTCGACCGCGGGCGCGCTCGCGGTCACGGGCGCGCTCGGGGTGATCACGGCGATCAACCGCCCGACGGTCTTCGGCGACGGCCGATGTGCGACCAACGACCCGATCTTCGGCAACTACGGCTGCGAGTCGCTCTCGATCGTGCACGGCATCAGCGGCGTGGTGAGCGAGGGGCTCTACATCGGCACGATGGTGCTCGAGGCCGTCGTGCGCGACCCGCCGTGGACCGTCGACGAGCGCCCCGGCTGGCGCATCACGCGCAGGGTGCTCACGTGGATCCACGCCAGCGGGATGATCCTGCAACCCCTGCTGGGCATGCTCTCGGCCTACCCCGGGATCATCGGCATCAACGACCCGCAGTCGCGCGACGACTTCTCGCGCGTGCTCCGCGTCGTGCACGCGGGCGCGGGCGTGGTGACGGCGACGGCGTTTCTGGGCACGGTGGCGATCGATGTGTTCTGAGGTTGCGCCGTTGACGTAGCGCGCGGGGCATGGCCGCGCGGTCGTTGACTCGGCCCCCTCACCGCGCTGCCGCGCGCCCTCAC
>JBDHVF010000511.1:0-6241 GCA_039809605.1 Polyangiales bacterium
CCCGCCGCGAGAAGAGCGGCGCCGCGCCCGCCCCCACGCCCGACCACGCGCCCGCCAGCGACCCGACGCGCCGCCCCAGCTGACGGTCACTCCTCCGCTCGCCCACCCCGAGTGTCTCGCGTTGCGCGCGCACACGCGTCGCGCAACGCGAGCGCTCGATGTGACGACTTCGAACAGCGGCGCTCGAAGCGTGCGCAGCGCGCGAAGGCTTCGCGCGTGCAGATCGCGACCACTCACGCGTGGCGCGTGAGCCCGTGTGGACGGCCCGACGCGCGTGTGATGAATCACGCGCTCCGTGAGGATTCGCGCCCTCGCGCGCGCGCGCCGTCTCGCTGGTACTCGTCGTTCGAAGAGGCGATGAGCATGCGTACGGGGAGCGCTCACGGGTGGCCTGCGCTGTCGGTCGTCGTGATGGTGGTCGCGTGCGGCGAGCGCGCGCTGCCGCCGGTGAACCGGCCCTACGACGACATCACGCTCGACCTTGCGCGCGAAGGCGACGCGCTCGACGACGCGACGGAGCCCGACGCGCTCGACGCGACGGAGCCCGACGCGCTCGACGTGGCGGCGACGGACGCGGAGCCCGACGCGGCGATCGTGGTCGACGCGACGGGCGACGTCGTCGCGCAGCTCCGGGCCGACGCGGGCGCGTGCGGCGGCGCGGGGCAGGCGTGCTGCGGGATCCTCTGCGCGACGGGCATGGCGTGCAGCGCGGGGCGCTGCGTGGCGCTGAGCGCGCCGTGCGGCGGCGAGGGGCAGGTGTGCTGCGTCGGCCCGTCGGGCTACCCCGCGTGCGCGCGCGACCACGTGTGCGTGAGCTCGGTGTGCCGGCCGTGCGGGGCGCCCGGCGCGGTCTGCTGCGACCGCGACTCGGTCGCGCCGTGCGCGCTCGACCACTACTGCGCGTCGGGCGTCTGCGCCCCGACGCCGGCGGACTGCGGCCGCGTCGGGCAGCCCTGCTGCGGCTCGGTCTGCACCGCGGGCGCGCAGTGCCTCGCGGGGCGCTGCGAGATGGCGCCCACCTGCGGCGACCGGGGGCTGCCGTGCTGCGCGACGACGCCGCCGTGCCAGGGCGGCGTGTGCATCGGCGGGTCGTGCGTGCGCCCGCCGCCCACGTGCGGGCGTGGAGGGCTGCCGTGCTGCGACGGGCAGTGCTCCGCGCTCTACGCCTGCCGCGACGGCACGTGCCAGCCGCGCGACCTCGCCTGCGGTCAGCTCGGGCAGCCGTGCTGCGTGGGGGGAATGGAGGGCTGCGGCGCGCTCCTGCTCTGCGTCGCGGAGCTGTGCCGCCCGCGACCGACCTGCGGCATCGAGGGCCTGCGCTGCTGCACGGACACCGAGGCGCCGTCGCCGTGCTCGCCGCGGGAGCGGTGCGTGTCGGGGGCGTGCGTCGTCCCGTAGGCGCTTCCGTCGTACGACTGGAGCGCGGCTCCGACGCGCCGGGTACGGGCGGGAGAGGGAATCGCCCGCGCGTACTGGCAGCGTCGCGGGCGGTTCGTTCGATGGCGCGTCCCCGACGCGTCGGCCCCCCCGCGCTACCGCGCGACGCACATCCCCATCACGCACTGGAAGCGCATGCCGCAGGCCGTTCCGGCGGTGCAGCAGGGCTGGTTCTCGCGGCCGCAGTCGGCGGCGCGCATCGCGCACGTGCCGTCGGTGCACGTCTGCATCGAGCCGCACGCGGGGTCGGTCATGCAGCAGGGCATGCCGAGGTCGCCGCAGCCCATGCGCGCGGGCCTGCAGACGCCGCCCGAGAGGCACTGCAGACCGCCGCCGCAGGGCGTCGCGCCCGCGCAGCACGCCTCGCCGTCGGCGCCGCAGGGGCCGTCGCTCGCCGCGCCGTCGCGCGTGACGTCCGCGGGCCGCGCGTCGGCGCTCACGTCGGAGGCAGGCGCCGCGTCGACGCCCACCTCGGAGCTCGGCGCACTGTCGGCCGCGGCGTCGCCGTCGCTCGTCGCGGGCGGCGAGTCGGAGCACGCGCCGAGCGCCGCAGCGAGCATCGCCGCGGAGAGGCCGCGCCGCGCGCCGTGGAGTGAAGGGAGCCACGTCGGCAGAGCGCGCGCCGTCGCGTCGGTCACGGTCCCATCGTTCGTGCGGTGGAGCATTTCGCGCGAGTGTAGGGGCGCGCACGACGCTGCCAATCTGCGGTCGGGTGTTCATCGCGGGCGTCGCGCGGTGCGCACGTGTGCAGATGACGTCACCGCGCCTTCGCTCGAAGAAACAGCGCCGACGCGCGTGGCGCACGACGCGACCTTGCACAGCGACCCGGCGCGTCCGCGGCGCGAGGGCCACGGAGGCGCTACGTCGAGCGCTTCCTTCGACGGAGCCCGATCACCGCCGCCCACAGCAGCGCGCCGAGACCGCTCGCGCGCGTGGGCGCCCCCGCGCGGCAGCCGCAGCCGTCATCCGTCGCGCCGTGACCGCTCGCATCCGTCGCGTCGGTCGACGCGTCGGCGGGCGCGGGGGCGCCGGTGGCGGCGATCCACACGTGTCCGGTGAGCACGCGCGGGCGGCCGTCGACCGAGAGCTCGCAGCGCCAGCGGTCGTCGGCGTGGCCCGGCGGCGCGGTCACATCGAGCGTCGCGGTGAAGGGGTCGCCGGTCACGGCCACCGGGCGCATGGCCACGCCGTTGCGCACCCAGCTCAGCTCCGAGCCCGCGCCGTGGGTCACCGTCGCGCGCAGCGTCACCCGCGGCGCGCGCACGGTGTCGCCGAGCATCGCGTCGCCCGCGCGCAGGTCGACCATCGGGTCGTCGGCGCCTTCGAGCTTCACCACCGTGCGCCCCGCGCGTACGCCCGCGACGATGGCCGGGGCGCTGAGCTCGGTCGCGTACACCATGGTGGTCGGGCCGCCGATGGGGCTCGAGAGGGCGCCGTGGTCCTGGCCCGCGCTGTGGTCGTCGCTGCCGCCGACGGGCGCCACGTGCTCGCCGCGCGCGAGGTACGCCTCCCAGAAATCGATCACCAGCGGGTAGAAGAGGTGCCCCGCGGACGAGTACCTGCCGTTCTCGACCTCGATCGCCGCGACGCGGCCCGGCGGCTCCATGAGCCTCCACGCGCAGCCGATGCACACGTCGCCGAGGTCGAGCATCGGGTGGTTGAGCGAGAGGAGCGCGCCCTGCGCCGTGACCGCGTCGGTGATGGAGTTGATGGTGACCGAAGGGTCCGAGCCGCCCACGCGGAAGTCGACCCAGCGCGTCGCGCCGATGGCGTTGGCGTGGCCCGCGTAGGTGGTGACCTCGATGCCCGGCAGAAAGAGCACGTCGCGGTGGCGCGCCTGCGCCGCGGCGTAGAGCTCGAGCTGCGAGACGGTGTTGTGCTCCGAGAGCTCGACGAAATCGAGGCCGTGCGCGTGCGCGTAGTCGGCCACCTCGTCGAGCGTGGGCGACGCGTCGCCGCTCTCGCGCGAGTGCACGTGGAAGTCTCCCGCGTACCACCGCGGGCCGGTCGAGAGCGCGGGCGCGTCGGCGTAGGGGCGCCGCTCGGGCTGCGCCGCGAGCGTGGGCGTCGTGCGCAGCACGATCTCGACGTGGTAGCGCGCCGGGCGCTCGACCACCTTCGCCTGGCCGATGAGCAGCGACCACGTGCCCGCGGGGATCGGTCCGGGCAGGTAGCTCCGCGACGCGGCCTCGACGGCCACCACCGCGGGCTCGCGGTTGCCCCCGCCCCAGCCGCGGAAGCGCGTCGGGTCGGCGAGGCCCCAGTCGAGGATGTTCATCTCCGAGCGGTCGTCGTGGCGCACCTCGATCTCGCGGATGCCCTCGGGCACCGTGAAGGGCACCGCGAAGTAGCGGGCCGTTCCCTCGGGGATCGTCGCGTCGAGCACGATGGGCGTCTGCGCGGCGGCGGGCGACGGGTGCGCGACGAATGCAGCGAGCCCGAGGGCGAGGGCGCACGCCGCGGCGCGAGACGGTGCGGTGGACATACGCGCGGAGCGTAGGCGAGGTGGGCCCGGCGCGTCACGCGCCCGCGGCGCTCACCCGTGGCGCGCGACCCACGCGGTGACCGCGCGCGCCGCCGCCCGCACGTCGCATCGGTAGAAGCCGCTGCTGTGAAAGCAGTTGGTCTCGACCACGCGCAGCCCCGACTCCACCTCGCCCACGTCGAGGGTGAACACGGGCTCGGGCGCGTAGCGCGCGGCGGCGGACTCGGCGAAGTCCGTCACCTCGCGGGGCACGTCGGGCGAGGGGTCGAGGCGGCGGCCCGTGCGGTAGCGGCTCGCAGCCACGACGCGCCCGCCGACGAGCACGGTGCGCCACTCGCGCAGCACGCTCTTGGGCGCCGCCACCTGCACGCGGGTTTCGAGCGAGAGGGGCCCCGCGGTGCCCGCGAGCCCGTCGCGCCAGCGGCGCACCTCGGCGAAGGTCATCACGTCGCCGGTGAACTCCTTGAGGTCGGCGGCGGGGCGCACGAAGAAGAGCGCGTCGTCGGGCAGGTCGCGTGCCACGAGCTCGCCCACCGTGAGCACCTCGCTGTCGGCGTTGAGCAGGAGTTCTCCGTAGCCCGCGAGCAGCGCCTCGAACGCGAAGCGGTGCTCGGTGAAGTACACGCCGGGGCGCCAGCGGCCCGCGCGGGCGACGTTCTTCACGAGCGTCGTCGAGCCGTAGAAGACCGCGCGGCCGTCGGCGGGCGCGTCGGGCAGGTCGTCGGAGAAGGGCACGAGGTCGACCGGGCTCCACTCGACGCCGAGGCCGTCGAGGGCCTCCGCGAGCGCCGCGAGGTCGCGGGCGTTCCCGAGGTTGCGCTGCACGAACCAACGGACGTCGGACCACGCCATGCGCGCGAGGGTAGCGCGCCCCTACGCCTCGCGGGGCTTCACCGCGTCACGTCGGCCCTCGCGGTCGCGACCACCGTCGGCGACGGAGGCGTCGCGCGGGTCATCGCCACGAAGCGCCGCGTGGCGGGCGTCGTCGCGGGCGCGAGGTCGTCGACCGCGGCGGGCGTCACCGTCTGAAAGAGCAGCTCCACCTCGACGCGCGCCGCGCTGCGACCGGCGAGCGGCACCGCGTACGAGACCTCGTCGGAGCCCGCGGTGAAGTCCGCGTCGCCCGCGGTGCCCACGGGGGCGGTCCATCGCGCGTCGGGGTGCGTCGCCGTCCATCCGCGCGGCAGGATGCGGTCGTCCTTGGCCCAGCGCACCGCGCGCAGGAGCGCGTGCGTGACGCGGCCCGAGGCGTCGACGGGCACGGCCTCCCACACCTGCACCTCGTCGCCGCGGGTGATCGTCGCGCGGTGCGGGATCACCACGCCCTCGCCGTCGAGGCGTCGGCCCATCTCGTCGACGAGGGCGCCCGACGCGTCGACGCGGCCCGACTCGAAGAGCACCGCGCCCGCGGCGTCGAGCGCGCGTAGATGAAGCCACGCGCGCCGCGTCGGGTACGCCGTCGGAAACTTGTGCCCGGCCTCGTTCACCACCCGCACGCGCACCCGCAGCTCGCCGTCGAGGGCCGCCGCGCCCAGCACCTCGACGCGCGCCGCGGACGCGACGTTGCGCGCCGTGCGCTCCGAGGCCTCGGTGAGCTCCGAGGGCGCGACGTAGGTGCCCGTCCACGCGGCGTTGGCCGCGATGAGCCGCAGCATGTACGCGTTGCCGCCCAGGAACTCGTGGCGCCCGTACACCGACCGCACCGCGGAGTTGCGCGTGGAGATGCGCGTCACGATGGGCTGACCGTCGTCGTCGACGCCGGGCATGTGGCAGTGCTGACAGGTCGCGGCGCGCGGGCCGGGCGTGCCCTCGTCGCTGTAGTCCGAGTTGCGCCACTCGAGGTACGGGGCCTGCTCGGGGAAGGGCTCCGACGCCTCGCGGCCGCTCGCGTCGAGGGCGCGGGTCATCACCGTGTGACACGACGCGCAGAGGGCGCTGCGGAGCGTGTGCGGCGCGTACACGGGCGTGAACCCGACCCACCCGAACATCGGCGCGGCGAGGGGCTCGTCGTGCGGCCCGAAGATCTCTCTCCGCGCGCCGAGCAGGTAGTTGCCGCCGAAGCGCTCGGGCGCGTCGAGCGCCTCGGGGGTGATCTGGTGGCAGAGCGTGCAGCCCACGCCCTCGCGCGCGAGGTTGCCGATGTCGCCCGTGGCCGTCGTCACGTCGGCGAAGCTCAGGTGCCCGCCCGCCGCGGCGCGCTCGACGGACCCTTCGGGCGCGTGGCAGCGGGTGCAGGTGCGCTCGACGTGCTCGACGGCCGCGGGGTTCTCGGCGCGCTCGGGCCGGGATCGCCGACGGAGCTCTTCTTTGATATGACCT
>JBDHVF010000512.1:0-6220 GCA_039809605.1 Polyangiales bacterium
CCCGTGCGGAGACGGCCCCCGCGAGAGGCAGCGCACGTCGTCGCGGGTGACGGCGACGCCGTCGCCGGTGGCGAGCGCGTCGCCCGCGGGGCGCGCGGCGTCGGCGCGGGCGGGCTCGCGGCACGCGGCGAGGAGCGCGGCGCACGCGAGCAGCGTGACGCGGTGGCGGATCGTGGCGGCGTACGGCGAGGGCATCGCGAGGGGCTCCGTGAGAGAGGGCGAGGGGGCGCCGCTCTCCCCCGAGGCGGTCGCCCCGGAGGGAGAGCGATGCTTCATCGGTCAGTGGCAGGTGCGGCAGGACTCCTGCTCGTCACCGCTCCAGGGGTCCGACGGGGTCGGGTCGAAGGTCTGGAGCCGCATGTGGCTCATGGCCGCGTCGGAGTCGTGGCAGCCCGAGCACGAGAGCCGGTCGGGGCGCGTGGCCCACGTGCCGCTCGAGGTGTTGGGGGCGTGGCAGCTCTCGCAGTTGCGCACGTCCTGGGGGTACGTGATGTTCCAGTTGCGCCCGACCACCGGGTCGCCGTTGGCATAGTCGACGGTGCTCAGCGGGTAGTTGAGCGACGACCCGTAGTGGATCGCGTGGACCCTGCGCGAGATGGGCCGCGCGCCCGACCACGCGGCGCCCGTGGCGCTCTGGGGCTGGTAGTCGTGGCACGCGCCGCACTGGTCGAGCGCGGTGTTGTTCAGCACCTTGTAGTGCCGCGAGTAGTCGAGCACGAGGCCGCGGCCGTCGGACGCCTGGTGGCACGACGCGCAGTTGCCCGCGGGGGCGAGCTCCTCGGTCGCGGTCTTGACCTGGAAGGTCAGCCTCGCGGTCGTGGGCGTGCGGTAGTTGTTCTCGTCGACGCGGCCGCGGTCGGCGAATTCGATGCTCACCACGTAGGTGCCCGGCGCGAGGTCGTCGACCGGGTCGAGGCGGTAGGTGATCGAGCCCGCGCTCCAGCTCGCCTTGGGGTCGTTGTTGGCGGCCACGGTGCGGCGGCTGATGTTGTTGCCCGCGGTCGAGCCCGTGGGCAGGTGCGCGGTGACGTCGCCGCCGAAGACGGCCGTCGCGACCGCGCCCGCCTGGAGCTGCACGGCGTGGAAGTAGCCCAGGTTGCGGCTGCGCACGCCGACCCTGCCTCCCTCGTTCCACGCGATGGCGCGCGCGCGGAAGGCGGCGTTGCCGTTGAGCCACGCGACGACCTCGTCGGCCGTGGCGGCGGCGGTGCGCGCGAAGGCCGAGGCCGTGACGGGCACGGTGACGTTGCCCGCGAGCAGCGCGTCGCCGCCCGTCGCGGTGGTGGTGCGCACGTCGGCGCCTCCGTCGAGCTTGAGCGCGAGCGAGGCGCCCGCGGCGCTCAGGTCGAAGGGGCCCGCGGTGGCGCTGAAGAGCTGCGCGCGCGCGGCGGTGGTGAGCACGGGCATGCGGTGCCCGCGCGGGCCGTGCACGAAGAGCGAGGCCGAGCGGAACGCGCCGTCGCGCGGCGGGCACACGCCCGGCGGCGCGAGGCAGCCCTCGGTGGTGGCGTCTTCGATCACGGTGGTGTGGTCGAGCACCGCGTTGGTGACCGCGTCGCGGAGCACCAGGGTGACCGTCGGCGCCTCGCCCGCGACGTAGAAGCGCCCGTTGGCTGGGGGCGACATCGAGAGCGTGGGGACGAACTCGGGCACGTTGCGCGGGTCGCGCGCGGCGGCGGTCCAGTCGTGGGCCGGGGTGATCGGCGCGATGCCCGAGGTCGGGCGGTGGCACGTGTTGCAGTTGGAGTCGTCGGCCTGCGGGCCCGGCATCATCGTGGCGTTGCCGTGGTTGGTGCCCGTGGTGAAGTTCACGTTGTCGTGGCACGAGCCGCAGGCCGCGCGCGTGGGGTTGTTGCGCCAGTTCTCGACCTGCGCGCCGGTGCCCGTGTGGCACTTGGTGCAGTTCTCGAGCACCGCGGGGAACTCCCCGTGCTCCCACGACTGGCGCGTGTTGTTGTAGCCCCAGATCGCGTACGAGCCGTTGTCGGCCGCCTCGTTCGCGGGCGTGGCGGGGTTGTCGTAGAAGACCCCGTCGCGGCCGCGCACCGAGGGCAGCTCGTTGCCCGCGTGGATCTTGTGGATCATCACGGCCAGGTCGAGGCTCTCGCCGCCCTGCGGGTCGACGCTGCCGGGCACGTGGCAGCTCGCGCAGGCCTCGACCGAGAGCCGGTCGCCGCCGTGCCCGTGGAACTGCGTCTCGCCGTGGCAGCCCTGGCAGGTCGCGGTCTGCACCACCTCGCGGTGCTCGGTGAGGGGCGAGCCGTCGGGCACGAAGTCGAAGAACGCGTCGGCCGTCGCGCCGCTGTGGCCGCCCATCATGATCACCACGCGGTGCGTGCGGTTGCGCTCGTAGGTGATGGGCGTCGTGCCCATGCGCGCGCTCGCGAGGCTGGTGGCGAACACGTACGTGTACGTGCCGTCGCGGTGGCTCGTGAGCACGCCGTTGCTCTCGCGGTACGCCTGCACCGCGGTGGTGCCCGCGGCCGCGGGCCAGCTCCCGGTGCCCGTCACCGTCTGCGTCTGGTAGATGTAGGGCACCCAGCGGTTGCTGCCGTCGCTGGCGCCCTGGGGGATGAGCTTCGCCACGTTGGCCGAGAACCCGGTGAGCTCGGTGACGGGCCGCCCGCTCATGTCGGCCACGCGGAAGTTCACCGTCAGCCGTCCGTCGGCGTCGGCCGTCGCGCCGGTGACGGTCGCGCGCGCGCGCACCTTCGCGCCGTTGGCGTACTCGCCCGACGTGAGCAGGTGCGAGGCGCCGTGCAGGTCGGTCACGCGGGTGTTGCCGCCGCTGCGCCCGTCGACGCCGTTGCGCACCGTGGCCGTCGCGCCGTCGCTGCAACGGATCGTCCGCACGCCCGAGTCCAGGTCGGTGCTGACCGTGCAGCTCGCGCCGTCGCTGCCGTTCGAGACCGTCACGCTCGTGCCGTCGGTGCAGCGGATCGTGCGGGTGGCGCCGCCGTCGTCGGCCGTGACCGTGCACGACGTCCCGCTCATGCCGTTGGTGCCGTTGGCGCCGTTGCGCACCGTGACGGACGTCCCGTCGCCGCAGCGGATGGTGCTCGTGCCGTCGGCGTTGGCCGCGACCGTACACCCCGTGCCGTTGGCGCCCGGATCACCCGCGCAGCCCCACCCCACCGCCAGGAACGCCGCGTACAGCAGCGTCCGTCTCCTCAAGTATCCCAGGCTCATGATCGCCTCCTGCCTCACGCACGGTCCCGGACCATGCTGGTGAGCGAAGAGGGGCCCAAAGCACTCTCCACACCGACGCCCACACGCACCCCGACGACCGCGAATCGCAGGGAAAACCGCGGTGTCGCGGGTGACTCACCGCGCGGCTCGTGCTCTGCGTGCATCGAACGCGTGCGCACGGTGATCGCCGTGCACGACGGCGCGCGGTCGGGGTCATGTATGATCCGCCGCCACGATGGGACCGATCCTTCGACTCACGTCCGCGGCGCTGCTGCTCGTCGCGTGCTCCGAGAGCACCAACCCCTCGTCGCCCGATGCGTCGCCCGACGCGTCGCCGCTCGATGCGTCGCCCGACGCGGCCGACGTCGAGCCCCCGCCGCCCATGATGTGCCGGCCGGGGACGGGCTGGGACCGCGCGGCGATGGCCCGCGCGTTCAGGGTCGACGACGACGCGTGGGGCCTCGCGGGGGTCACGGGCAAGCGCCTCGCGACGGCCGACCTCGACGGCGACGGCTACGCCGACCTGGTGATCTGGAACGACGTGGTCAACGCGCGCACCGACCTCGACGCCACGCCGCCGGTGCTCAACGCCCGCGTGCTGATGAACCGCCCGCGCGAGGGCGCGCCCGGCCGTCGCTTCGTCGACGCGACGCGGGCGTCGAACCTGCTCGCGATCCGCGGCGGAGGCTACGGCCGCGAGGTGCAGGCCGTGGCCTTCGCCGACGTCGACAACGACGGCGACCTCGACGCGTACACGGGCACGATGCCCACGGCGATGCCCGCCATGGGCCAGCCCGACGACCCGGGCGACCGCGGAACGATCATGCTCAACGACGGCCACGGGGTGTTCTCGCTCGGGCCCGAGAGCGACGCGACGCCCTCGGCCGACAGCTTCCCGCAGACCATCGGCGCCGCCTTCGCCGATCAAGACCTCGACGGCCGCGTGGACCTCTTCGTCGGCTACCACTCCGAGGTCTTCGGCCTGCCCATCGGGCAGCAGTCGCAGCTCTTTCGCGGCGACGGCCACGGAGCCTTCACCGACGTGACCGACGACGTGGGCCTCACGCTCGAGTCGTCCAACGCCTCGCTCGGCGCCGTGACCAACAACCGCCCGCTCTACGGCCTCTCGGCCTGCGACGTGAACGACGACGGCCGCCCCGACATGATCGGCGCCGCGTACGGCCGCCAGTTCAACCTGCTCATGACCAGCGACGGCGCGCGCTACCGCGACGACTCGGTGGCCTCGAACGTGGGCGGCGACGCCAACCGAGACTACTCCGACAACCTCAGCTACCGCTGCTACTGCCAGTCGAACGCGGGCCGCTGCCCCGCCACCGTGCCCGCGCCCCCGGCGGGCTTCTGCCCCGGCCGGGGGTGGAGGGCCGGCGTCGACGACCAGCCCTGGCGCAACAACGGCAACAGCTTCTCGATCGCGTGCGGCGACGTCGACAACGACGGCGACCTCGACCTCTACACGGGCGAGATCGCGCACCCCGACGTGGGCGCCAACTCCGACCGCGCGCAGCTCCTCGAGAACGTGACCGTTGCCTCGATGCCCGCGCGCTTCAACCGCGTCGACCGGGCGACCAACGGGCTCAACATCCCGCTCTCGCGCTCGGCCGACGAGGGCGTGCTCTCGAACGCGATCTTCGACTTCGACAACGACGGCCGGCAAGACATCTGGGCCGGCGGCAGCGACTACCCGAGCAACCGCGGATGGCTCTTTCAGCAGGGCGACGGCGGTCACTTCACCGAGGTGTCGACGCGCGCGGGCATCGTGCACGCGTGCCCCGTGGGCCTCGCCCTCGCCGACTTCGACAACGACGGAGACATGGACGTGGTGCTCGCCACCTCCCTCGCCCGCTCGTGCGCGACCGACTGGATGGGCCGCGCCGTGGTGCGCCTCTACGAGAACGTCGCCAGCGAGGCCAACTGGACCTCGGTGCGCCTCGTGGGCCGCGGTGACGGAGGCGCCAACCGCGCGGGCGTCGGCGCGAGGGTGCGCGTGACCGCGGGCGGCGTCACGCAGACCCGCGAGCTGCAGGGCAACTGGGGCCTCGCGGGCCTGAGCACCGAGCTCGTGGCGCACGTGGGCCTCGGGTCGAGCTGCGTGATCGACCGCCTCGAGGTGCGCTGGCCCGACGCCGCGGGCACCGTCGAGACCTTCACCAACGTGCCCGCCAACTACCGCCTCGAGGTGCGCCAGGGCGAAGGCCGCGTGCGCTACCTTCGCTGAGAGAACAGACGGAACGCCGCGCTGTCTGGGCCGTATCAGCAGTCATGGAGCGCCGCACCTTCCTCTCGCTCTCGCTCGGCACGTTGACCCTCGCGCCCGAGGCGCTGGCCCAGGGCCACCGCGCGCCCGCGCCGCAGCGCGTGCTCGACGAGCTCGCGCGCATCGCCGCGAACCTGCGCACCAGCACCTACGACCACGCGACGCGCGTCGACGAGCGCGCGGGCCGCTACGACTTCGACTGTTCGGCCATGGCCGCGTACGTGCTGCGCCGCGCGGCGCCCGGGGCCCTCACCGCGGTGGGAGGCGGTCGCCCCGTGGCCGCGAGCTTCTACCGCACCATCGCGCGCGCTCCCGTGGGGCGTGCGGGGGGCGCGTGGCAGCGGCTCGCGCGCATCGCCGACGCGCGGCCGGGCGACGTGCTCGCGTGGCAGCGGCCGCGGTGGTTCCCCTCGCGCAACACCGGGCACGTGGCCTTCGTGGCGGCGGAGCCGCGGCTGCACGACCTGGGCGTGCTGGTGCGCATCACCGACTCGACGCGCCTCGCCCACGAGAGCGACACGCGCGACACCGACCGCGGCCAGTCGGGCTTCGGCCAGGGCACGCTGCTCGTGGCGACCAACCCCCTCACGGGCGAGGGCGTGGGCTACGGCTGGTTCGGCGCGCAGACCCACCCCGACTGGATCATCCCCACGCCCGTGGTCATCGGCCGCGTGCGGGCGTGACCGCTCACACCAACCGCAGGTCAATCTGGCCGCTTTCGCGGAGCCCCCACCCAACGCTGCCGCGCGCCTTGGC
>JBDHVF010000513.1:0-6212 GCA_039809605.1 Polyangiales bacterium
TCGACGTGAGGTCGAAGGTGCGCGCCTCGGTGGCGCCGGCTGCGACGGTGGTGGCCCACGGGCCGTCGCCGCGGTCGCGGTCGGCCGCGGTGGTGAACGTCACCGGCGCGGCGCCGTGGTTCACGTACGAGAGCTCGATCGCGCCCTCCGCGGGGTGCAGCGTCGGGGTGACCTCGAGCGCGCCGCAGGCGACGTTGAGGTCGCCCGCGTACTGGCGCTCGAACCCGTTGGGGCCCGAGAGCGTGAGGTCGTAGCGCCCGGCGCCGTAGG
Source organism: Polyangiales bacterium (assembly GCA_039809605.1). Lineage (GTDB taxonomy): Bacteria > Myxococcota_A > Polyangia > Polyangiales > CAISKJ01. The sequence continues at coordinate 271 of JBDHVF010000513.1, forward strand.
CCACCACCGAGAAGAAGTCTTCGAGCCTCGCGCCCGGCATCACGTCGTACTGCCACGGCCCGTCGGTGCGAAACCGATTGGCCGCGACCTGCAGGTGCACCGAGGCCGTGCCCGCGTTGGTCATCGCGACGTAGAAGCGCCCCGCGGCGCAGTCCGTCCGCGACGACGCGTCGGGCTGGTAGGGCAGCGCCCTCGCCGTGCGGGTGCCGGGCTCCTGCGCGGGGACCGCGTGCGTCGAGGGCGCCACGGGCGCCGCGCCCGAGCACGTGCGCGGGGCGGTGGGGGGCAGCACGGGCGAGGTGAAATCGGGGTGCGCGAAGTCGAAGGCCGACGTGAGGTCGCCCGCGACCTGCCTGCGCCACGCGCTGATGTTCGGCTCGCGAACGCCCGTCCACCGCTCGAGAAAGCGCAGGATGGACGTGTGGTCGAACACCTCGGAGTCGACCACGCCGCCGCGCGACCACGGCGAGATGACGATCGTGGGCACGCGGTTGCCCATGCCGATGGGCGCGCCGCGCACGAACTCCGCGGCGGTGCCGGGGGGCGGCGTCGGCGGCGCGACGTGGTCGTAGAAGCCGCCGTTCTCGTCGTAGGTGAGGAGGAACACCGTCGAGCGCGCCACGTCGGGGTTCGACGCGAGCGCCTCGAGGAGCTGTCGCGTGAGGTCCTGGCCGCCCGAGAGGGGGTACGGCGGGTGCTCGGAGAGCGCGGTGGGGGCGACGATCCACGAGACCTGCGGGAGCGCGTCGTTCATCACGTCGCGGCGGAACTCGCCCACGAGGTCGGTCACGCGCAGCATGCCGCGGTCGTAGAGGGCCTCGCCGGGCTGCGACTGGAGGAAGGGCCTGAACCACCCGAGGGCGTTGTCGTCGTAGTTGTCGAGCGCCTGGTAGACGCGCCACGAGACGCCCGCGGCCTCGAGGCGCTCGGGGTAGGTCGTCCACGTGTAGCCCGCGCGCGGCTCGGCGTTGTCGGTCACGGGGCCGCCGCCCGTCGACGTCGGGTCGATCGTGCCGGTCATGAGGTACATGCGGTTGGGGTTGGTGGGCCCCATCACCGAGCAGAAGTACGCGTCGAGCACGGTGTAGGCCTCGGCGAGCGCGTAGTAGAACCCCAGCTCGGAGCGCGCGGCGGAGCTCATCGCGGCGGCGCCCTTCGCGGGGATCCAGCGGTCCCACGCGCCGCCGTGCCACGCGTCGTGCCCGCTGGCCCACCCGTGGTCGACGTCGCGCACGCAGTCGAGGCCCGTGTGAAACGGCGTCACCTCGCCCGCTCCGTCGGGCTGGTGGAACACCGACGCGCCCGTGCGGAGCCTCTGCGCGGCGGGGTCGGCGAAGCCCCGCACGCCCCGGAGCGCGCCGAAGTAGTTGTCGAACGAGCGGTTCTCCTGCGCGAAGATCACCACGTGCCGCACGTCGCGCAGCGTGCCCGTGAGCGCCGGGGCGTCTCGCGGCGCGACGTCGCGAGGCGCGGGCGCGTCGGCGAACACCGCGGCGTCGGGCGCCCCGGCGTCGGGCGCCCCGACGTCGGACGACGTCTCTGCCGTGACGTCTGCGGGCGCGCTCGCGTCGCCGCCGCTCGCCGCGCCGTCGCACGCGCCGCACGCGAGCGCGACCACGAGCGGCCACGCTCGCGCAGCGCGTGACGTCGCGACGCCTCGCGCCTCGTACGGAGGTTCGGCGGACGTCGGCCCCGGGTGCTCGGCGCGCATCATGCGGGCGATCGTACACACTCCGACGCCTCGCCGCGCCGCGCCGAGTTCATCCGCGCGCAGCGAACCGTTGACGCGCGCGCGGGAGAGGCGCGACCCTCGGCGCCTTCCACCGTCACCGCCGGGAGGTCCATCATGCGCGCTGCCGTCATCACCGAGTACAACAAGCCCTGGAGCCTCAAGGAGATCCCCGACCCGAAGCCCGGCCCCGGGCAGGTCGTCGTCAAGATCGAGACCTGCGGGCTCTGCGGCACCGACGTGCACGTCCACCGCGGGCACATGCCCTTCATCCCGGTGCCCGTGGTGCCCGGCCACGAGCCCGTCGGGCGCGTGATCGAGGTGGGCGCCGGCGTGACCGACCTCAAGGTCGGCGACCGCGTCGGCGCGGGCTGGGTGCAGAAGGGCTGCGGGCGCTGCGCGGCCTGCCAGAGCCACCGGTTCTGGAACTGCGCCCAGGCGCAGAGCTGGATCCAGCTCGGGGGCGGGCACGCCGAGAAGATGCTCGCCTGGGCTTCGGGCTGCACCCTCGTCCCCGAGGGGCTGAGCTCCGAGGAGGCCTCGCCGATGTTCTGCGCGGGCTACACCGCCATCAGCAGCCTGCGGTGGGCCCGGCCCCAGCCCGGCGAGCGCGTGGCGGTCGTCGGCATCGGCGGCCTCGGGCACCTGGGCATCCAGATCGCCAAGGCGCTCGGGTTCGAGGTCGTCGCGGTCACCGGCTCCGAGAGCAAGCAGGCGGAGGCCAGGAGCCTCGGCGCGGACGAGGTGGTCGTCGCCGGAGAGCACGCGGGCAGGAGCCTGATGGCCGTCGGCGGCGCCGACGTGATCCTGTGCACGACCAACTCCGCGCAGCACGTGTCGCAGGCGCTCGCGGGGCTGCGGCCGGGCGGGAGGCTCGTGACCGCGGGGGCGCTCGACGCGCCCATCCAGGTGCAGTCGTTCGAGCTGATGTTCCCGCCGCGCACGATCCTCGGCGGCTCGCAGGGCGAGCGCCGCGACCTCGTCGACCTGCTCGACCTCGCCGCCGCGGGGAAGGTCAAGCCGAAGCTCGAGGTCTATCCGCTGAGCGACATCAACGCCGTGCTCGACAGGCAGGAAGCGGGCAAGGTGCGCTACCGCGCCGTGCTCCGCGTCGGCGCCTGAGAGCGCGACGCGCCCTCCGAGCGGGTTGGAAAACCCCGCCGCCGTCGCCTCGCAGCGCTCCGACGAAATCGTCGCGTGACGTTCGCCGCCGGTTGCACCCGGCGCGCGCGCGGGGCATTCACCGGCCCCCGATGCCTGCCTCACGCCGAGGGCTCGTCCTCGCCGCCATCCTCCTGTGCGTCTTCATGTCTGCGATGGAGGCCACCGTGGTCGCCACCGCGATGCCCACCGTGGTCGCCGACCTGCACGGAATCGAGCTCTACGGGTGGGTGGGGTCGATCTACATGCTCGCGTCGACGGTGACGATCCCGCTCTGGGGCGCCATGTCCGACCGGCGCGGGCGCAGGCCGGCCATGCTCGCGGGGATGGCGTTCTTCCTCGCGGGGTCGTTGATGAGCGGCGCGGCGCGCACGATGCCCATGCTGGTGCTGGGGCGCGCGGTGCAGGGCGTCGGGGCGGGGTCGCTGCAGCCCGTGCCGCTCACGATCATCGGCGACCTCTACTCCGTCGAGGAGCGCGGGCGCGTGCAGGGGTACTTCAGCGCGATCTGGGGGCTCTCGGGCATGGCGGGGCCCCTCGTCGGCGGGCTCATCGTGCGCGCGCTCTCGTGGCGCTGGGTGTTCTACGTCAACGTCCCCTTCGGGCTGTTCTCGGCGGCGATGCTCGTGGCGTTCTTTCACGAGCACGTCGACCGCTCGCGCGGGGAGCGCCCCGTCGACCTCGCGGGCGCCGCCGCGCTCACCGCGTGCGTCCTCTCGCTCCTGCTCGGCGTCGGGGGCACGCGCCCCTTCCTCACGCTCCCCTTCGCCGCGGCCTCGCTCGCGGCCTTCATCGCGGTCGAGCGGCGCGCGCCCGAGCCCATCGTGCCGCTGGTGCTCTTCGCGCGGAGGCTCATCGCGGTGGCGAGCGTGGCGGGCGCGCTCATGGGCACCGTGATGATGTCGACGCTGATGTTCCTGCCGCTCTACATGCAGGCCGCGCGCGGGGCGTCGCCCACCGAGGCGGGCGCGACCGTGGCGCCGATGCTCGTCGGCTGGCCCCTCGCGAGCCTCGCCAGCGGGAGGATGCTCACCACCGTGGGCCCGCGCGCGCTGGTGCGCACCGGCCTCGCCATGGTGTGCCTCGGCACGACGGCGTCGTGGCTGCTCGTGCGGGGCGACGGCTCGGCGCGCGCGCTCCAGGGCGCCATGTTCGCCTTCGGCCTGGGGATGGGCCTCGCCAACACCGCCCTCCTCGTCGCGGTGCAGGAGAGCGTCTCGCGCGCGCAGCGGGGCATCGCCACCGCGAGCTCGCTCTTCTCGCGCAGCATCGGCGGCGCGGTGAGCGTCGGCGCGCTCGGCGCCCTGGTCGCGCGGAGGCTCGAGGGCGCCGTCGACGACGCGCAGCTCAACGCCCTGCTCGGCCCCGAGCACGGGCGCGGCCTCGACCCGCGCGCGGTGGCCTCGATGGCCGGCGCCGTCGCCCACGGGATGCTCCCGCTCTTCGCCGTGATCGCCGCCGCGGGCGTGCTCACGGCCATGGCGGGCCTGGCGTTCCCCGCGATGCGCCTCGGCGGCCGCGTGTCGACGCCGCCGCCGATGGAGTGAGCTCGGTCACCCCCTGACGTTCGCCGTTGCGCGCGCCCCGCCCGCGGGCGGAGCATCCGCGCGATGGCCGTCTCACCTCGCAAGCCCGACGGGCCCCTCGTCGACGTCGCGTGGCTCGCCGCGCACCTCGGCGACCGCGACCTGCGCGTGATCGACCTGCGCTGGTACCTCTCGGGCCGGCGCGGCGCCGACGAGTACGCGCGGGGGCACGTGCCGGGCGCGGCGTTCCTCGACCTGGAGACCGACCTCACGGCGCCGTCGGGGCCGGGGCGCCACCCGATCCCGAGCCCGGCGCAGTTCGAACGCGCGATGCGCAAGGCCGGCGTGTCGAAGGGCACGCGCGTGGTGGCCTACGACGACGCGGGCGGGAGCGTGGCGGCGCGGCTGTGGTGGCTCCTCACGCAGCACGGCCACGCCCGCGCGCACGTGCTCGACGGGGGGTGGGACGCGTGGCTCGCCGCGGGCGCGCCCGTGTCGAGCGAGGCGCCGGAGGTAGCCGAGGGGACGTTCGTCGCGGGGGCGCCCGCGTACGACGTGGTCGACCGTCACGCCGTGGATCACTGGCGCCGGCGCAGGGGCGTGGTGCTGCTCGACGCGCGCGCGGCCGAGCGCTACCGGGGCGAGGTCGAGCCCGTCGACGCGAGGCCGGGGCACATCCCCGGGGCGCGCAGCGCGCCGTGGAGCGACAACCTCGTGGACGGTCGCTTCGCTGATCCCGAGGCGCTGCGCAGGCGCTACCGTGAGCTGGGCGTGCGCGAGGGGCGCACGGTGGTCTGCTACTGCGGGTCGGGGGTGACGGCGTGCCACGACATCCTGGCGCTCGCGCTCGCGGGCTTCTCGGGGCCGAACGTGCGGCTCTACGAGGGGAGCTGGAGCGACTGGGCGCGCGACCCCGGCCGCCCGGCGGCGCTCGGCCCGACGCCGTGAGGGGGCCCCCGCCTACGCGTCGGACAGATCACACGAGGCGCTGACGTCGGGGGCACGCACTGAAGGTGAGGGCGGAGGGTCAGGGCATGGCGTACGAGGCGTCGCGGAACCCGAGCCGCACGCCGCAGCGGGCCGTCGCCGCGGGCGGGTCGTTGGGGGTGCAGTTGCCGAGCGCCACCGGGACGTGCTCCTTCTTGCAGCCCACACCCGCGAGCATTGAGCTCAGTGTGAGCGCCACCAGCCATCCAGACTTCATGGCGAAGACCTCCAAGGGTGATTCAATGCCCGCACAGGGGCACGAGCACCAACGCGCGGCGTCGACGCTGGCGAGAACGCTCCGCGCTCGCGGCTAGTCAGAAACCTCGTGCCGAAGTCCTTGAGAATCGCGGGTTTCATCGCGCAGCGGGTCCGACGAAGTTCGGTGGCGAACTGATACCAACTTCACGTCAAGTTTGCCGCTTTCGCGTGTGCGACGTGTCCCCCCTACCCAACGCTGTCGCGCACCTCGCGGAGCCCCCACCCAACGCTGCCGCGCGCCCCGCCCCCGCTGCCGCGCACCTTCGCGGAGCCCCCACCCG
>JBDHVF010000514.1:0-6189 GCA_039809605.1 Polyangiales bacterium
GACGGCCGCGTGGCGGTCGACCCCAAGCCCTCGCGCGGAGGCCGCGGCGCGTGGGTGCACCCCGCCCGCGCGTGCATCGAGGCGGCGGTCAAGCGGCACGCCGCGGAGCGCACGCTCAAGGTCGGCGCGCAGCGGGACCTCGACGCGGGCGCCCTGATCGCCGCGCTGCGAGAGGCGCTGACGCGCAAGGCGTCGTCGCTGCTGGTGGTGGCCTCGCGCACGCGCACGCTGGCGCTCGGGGCCGAGGCGGTGGCGGCGGCGCTCGAGCGCGAGCGCGTGCCGGCGGTGGTGGTGGCGCGCGACGCGGGCTCGGTCGCGAGTGCCCTGGCAGAAGAGGGTTCCGGTGGCGGCACGCGCGTGCTTCGCCACTCGACGAAGTCTGAACTGGGTGGTGTGTTCCACCGCGGTGAGGTGGCGCTGCTGGCGCTCCTCGACGCGCGCATCGCGGCGGAACTCGCGGCTACGATCGATCGCCTCGCGGCGCTGGAGGACTGATGACGGGTACGGTGAAAGTCTATGAGATCGCCGAGGATCTCAAGCTGGATACGGAGACCGTACTCCAGAAGATCCAGGCCCTTGGCATCCCGGCGAAGAACAAGATGTCGAAGATCGACGCGAACTACGTCGAGCACATCAAGTCGTCGCTCGCGAAGGATCGCCAGGCCAGCTTCGTCGAGGTCGAGGTCGCCCCCGGCGTGCGCAAGCTCAAGCGCGTGGAGCCGCCCCCCGCGGCGAAGCCCGCTGCGCGTCCCGCGGCCGTGCACGCGCCCGAACCCCCGCGGCCCGCGCCCGTCGTGGCGAAGGCCCCGGCGCCCGAGCCCGTGGCCGAGCGCGCCCCCGAGCCCGCGAAGGTCGAAGCGAAGCCCGAGGTGAAGCCCGAGCCCGTGGCCGAGCGAGCCCCCGAGCCCGCGAAGCCCGAGCCCGCGAAGGTCGAAGCGAAGCCCGAGGCGAAGCCCGAGCCCGTGGCCGAGCGAGCTCCCGAGCCCGCGAAGGTCGAAGCGAAGCCCGAGGTGAAGCCCGAGCCCGCGAAGGTCGAAGCGAAGCCCGAGCCCGTGAAGGTCGAAGCGAAGCCCGAGCCCGCGAAGGCCGAAGCGAAGCCCGAGCCCGTGAAGGCCGAGGTGAAGCCCGAGCCCGAGGTGAAGCCCGAGCCCGCGAAGGTCGAAGCGAAGCCCGAGCCCGCGGTCGAGAAGCCCGTGGCGCCCGTCGCGGCGAAGCCCGAGCCCGAGGCGCCGAGGCCGGCGTCGAAGCCCTCGCAGCCCGAGGTGGCGGCGCTCACGGCGCAGCCTCCGCGGCCCTCGCAGCCGCCGCCCGCTCGCCCCGCGGTCGAGAAGCGCGGCATCGAGGTGTGGGACCCGGTCACGCGCACGGTCAAGCACGTGACGAGCGACCAGCCCTCGGGTCCGCGCACCACCATGACGGCGCCGTCGACGGGCATGGGCCCTGGCGGCGTGCGCAAGCCCGGCCCGCGGGTGACGACGGTGTTCCCCGCGCCGCAGGCGCGCGGAGGGAGGCCGGGGCCCGGTCAGCGTCCGGGCATGGGGGGGCCGCGCTTCGGCCCCGGCGCTCGTGGCCCCATGGTCACGCGCTCGAACCAGCCCCCGTCGGCGCCCTCGACGCAGGACCCGAAGCGCCGCCCGGTCATCAAGATCGAGCAGCAGATCTCGCTCCAGGAGCTCGCGCGGCGCATGAACCTCAAGGCCACCGAGGTGCTGATGAAGCTCCTGCAGGTGGGCGGGGTGGGCAAGAACATCAACTCGACGCTCGACGCCGACACCGCCACGCTGCTCGCGAGCGAGTTCGGCTTCACCGTCGAGGACGTCGCCCTCGACACCGAGGCGATCATCAAGAAGGCGCTGCCCGCGGACACCGTGCAGGACGTCTCCCCGAGGCCCCCCGTGGTGACCGTGATGGGCCACGTGGACCACGGCAAGACCACCCTGCTCGACGCCGTGCTCGGCACGCGCGTGGCCGAGGGCGAGGCCGGCGGCATCACCCAGGAGGTGCGCGCGTACCGCGTGAACACCCCGAAGGGCCCCGTGGTGTTCTTCGACACCCCGGGCCACGAGGCCTTCACCGCGCTGCGCATGCGCGGCGCGCAGGCCACCGACGTGGCCGTGCTTGTGGTGGCCGCCGACGACGGCGTGATGCCCACGACCGTCGAGGCCATCAACCACGCCAAGGCCGCGAAGGTGCCCATCGTGGTGGCGCTCAACAAGATGGACAAGCCCGACGCCAACCCCACGCGGGTGCTCGAGCAGCTCCTTCAGTACGACGTGATCACCGAGCAGTTCGGCGGCACCACGCTGGCGGTCAAGGTCAGCGCCAAGACGCGCCTGGGCGTCGACGACCTGCTCGAGAACCTCGCGCTCCAGACGGAGATCCTCGACCTCAAGGCCAACGCCAAGAAGGCCGGGGTGGGCACGGTGTTCGAGTCGAAGCTCGACAAGGGCCGCGGCGCCGTCGCCCGCGTGCTCGTGCAGGAGGGCATCGTGCGCAACGGCGACGTGATGCTCTCGGCCAGCGGCGCGTGGGGCCGCATCCGCGCGATGTTCGACGACCGCGGCAAGCCCCTCGACAAGGCCGGTCCCAGCACGCCGGTCGAGATCCTGGGCCTGAGCGAGCCGCCGACGGCGGGCGACAAGATCTACGTCTGCGCCGACGCCCGCAAGGCGCAGGAGGCCGCCGAGCAGATCAAGCTCGCGCTGAAGAAGGCCCCGGTGGACACGGGGCCGAAGTTCGACGTGGCGTCGTACCTCACGCAGAGCGAGACGATCACGGTGAACGTGGTGATCAAGGCCGACGCGCAGGGCGCGGTCGAGGGCTTGAAGAAGGCCCTCACCGAGCTCAGCACGGAGAAGGTCAAGGTCGCGGTGCTGCACGCGGCCGTGGGCGCCATCACCGAGAGCGACGTGCAGCTCGCGGTGCCGTCGCGCGCGGTGATCATCGGGTTCAACGTTCGCCCGGCGGGCAAGGCCGCGGCGATGGCCGAGGACCAGAAGGTCACGATGCGCTTCTACAACGTGATCTACGAGGCCGTGGACGACATCAAGGCCCTGATGGTCGGCCAGCTCAAGCCCACGCTCGTCGAGAAGGCCCAGGGCAAGGCCGAGGTGCGCCAGGTGTTCAACATCACCAAGGTGGGCACCATCGCGGGCTGCATGGTCACCGAGGGGTCGATCAAGCGCGGGGCGCTCGCCCGCCTCGTGCGCGACAACGCGGTGAAGTGGACGGGCAAGATCGGCTCGGTGCGCCGCGTGAAGGAGGACGTGAAGGAGGTCACGCAGGGCTTCGAGTGCGGCATCGGCCTCGAGAACTCGCCGGACGTGAAGCCCGGCGACGTGATCGAAGCCTACGAACTGGAGGAGGTCGCCGCGGTGCTCTGAGAGCCACTGCGGTGCGGTGCAACCAGCGGGTCGGGAGCGGGGGGCGAGCGTTCGCCCCCCGACGGCCCCCATCGACGCCCACGGGACACGGTCGCTCATGCAGCTCACGGGGAAGACCCGCTTTCAACTGATCGACGAGGACGGCGACGACCTGCCGGGCTCCTGGGAGTTCGACTGGGAGGGGCGCGACCCCTTCGAGGTCGTCGTCGCCGCGGTCACCGAGGTGTCGGGGCGGCCGTGGAAGTGGTCGGTCCGCAAGATCAACTCGGGCAAGCTCTCGCCGCAGCGCTGTCGCGCCCTCGCGGCGCGGGTGGCGACGGTGCTCCGTAAAGAGAACCGCCCGCGCGCGGCGGACTGCATCGCGCGGGTGATCTCCGAGGAGTTCACCCCGCGGCGCAAGGTCGACGTGAAGGCCGTGCGGGTCGTGCTCGCGCAGCTCGACCCCGAGGTGCCCGCCGACGCCGAGGAGAGCCCCGAGGTCCTCGCGGCGGTGATGCTCCGCAAGTTTCGCAAGGCCCTCAAGGCCGCGGTCGAGTGCGACGGGGGCCTGCGGGTCTCGTGGCAGGTCGAGTGATCGCTAGACCGCCTACGTCATGATCGTCGCCCTCGTCCGCATCCGTTTGCACATCCCCGCGGCGCGCTCGCTCAAGGATCGCCGCGCGGTGGTGCGCAAGGCCCTCGACCGCGTGCGCGCGCGCTTCCCCGTGTCGGCCGCGGAGGTGGGCGACACCGAGCGCTGGCAGGTCGCGACGCTCGCGGCGGTGATGGTCACGGGCGACCGCGCGCTCGCGACCGAGGTGCTCGACAAGGTCACGGGCGCCATCGGGTCGGACGTGGCGGGCGAGGCGATGATCACGGGCCGCGAGACGCACTTCGAAACCTACAGCGACGACGAGCCGGTGGGCGAGGCCGACTGGCTCGGGGAGAAGTTCTCCGATGGCGACGACGAAGCGTGACACCCACCGCGTCGACCGCGTGTCGGCGCGCGTGCAGGAGGAGCTGGCCGTGATGCTCCAGCGGGACTTCACCGACCCGCGTCTCTCGGGCGTGGTGCTCTCGCACGTGGCGATGACCGACGACCTCTCGGTCGCCGCGGTGTCGTTCGTGGTGATGGGCGACGGCGCCGACAACGCCCGCGCGAAGGACGCCCTCAAGGTGCTTCGCCGCCTCGCGCCCACGCTGCGCGCGCGGCTCGCGGGCAAGCTGGGCATCCGCCGCGCGCCCGACGTGACCTTCGAAGTCGACACGGGCCGCGAGGCCGCCGAGCGCCTCGACGCGCTGCTCACCGAGGTCTCCGACGAGCTCAAGCGCTCGGAGACCGACGCGAAGAAGGGCTGAAGCGCTCAGCGCGCCGCGAGCGAGAACCACCCGCACGACGGGTGCGTGATGCGCCCGTCGAAGCGGCCGGCGCGGGGGGCGGGGCCCTCCATGCCGACCATGATGTAGCCCGGCGGGCGCTCGACCCACGCCTCGGGCGAGAGCGCGACGCGCCCGCCCTCGCAGGAGCCCGTGAGCGTGTAGCGCCCCGCCGCGCGCGACGGCGCGTGGTTGAACACGAACTCGACGCGCAGCGACGCGCCCTGCGCCGACAGCACGCGCAGCGCGAGGTCGGTGACGCCCTGCGCGCAGAGGTAGCGGCCCGTGAACGCGTCGCCCGCGCGCAGGCCGCACGCGCCGCGAGGGGTGGGCCGTTGCGGCGCAGGGCGAGGGGGCGCGGGGTGGGCGGTGTCGAGGGCGCCCGCGGGCGGCGCGATCAGCGTGACGAGGAGGGCGAGGGGGAGGGCGCGGCGCACGCCCGTGAGGGTGACCGAACGCTCGCGGGGTGACAACCCGCGTCGGTCACAGCGGGACGCAGGCGCGCGAGCGGCACGTCATGCCCGAGCCGCAGCGGTTGCCGCACGCGCCGCAGTTGTCGGGGTCGAGCTCGATGTTCTTGCACTGGCCCGCGCAGTTGACCGTGGGCGCCATGCACATGAGCGTCGAGGCCGTGCACACGCCGTCGGTGCACGTCTGCGTCGACGGGCAGGCGTTGCCGCAGCGGCCGCAGTTGGTCGGGTCGCGCTGCGTGTCGACGCACGACCCGCTGCAGAGCGTGCGGCCGGTGTCGCACTGGCACGTCGAGTCGCGGCACACGAGGCCGCCGGTGCAGACGTTGCCGCAGCGGCCGCAGTTGAAGATGTCGGTGGCGGGGTTCACGCAGGTGGTGCCGCACATCATCCGGGGCGACGAGCAGGTGCCGTCGTCGCAGAAGCCCATGCGGCAGGCGATCATGTCCGCGCACGCGTGGCCGCAGGCGCCGCAGTTGTAGCGGTCGACCTGGAGGTTGGAGCAGAGCCCGCCGCAGCGCGTGGTGCCGCCCGTGCAGGCGTCGACGCAGATGCCCGTGTCGCACTCCTGGCCCGAGGGGCACGCGTGCCCGCAGGCGCCGCAGTTGGCGTTGCTGGTGAAGGGGTTCACGCACGCCGCGCCGCAGCGGAGCTGGGGCATCGGGCACATGGCCGTGACGCAGGTGGCGCCGAGGCAGTCCTGCGAGTCCATGCACGTGCGGCCGCACATGCCGCAGTTGGTGCGGTCGGTGCCGATGTTCACGCAGCGGCCCGAGCACATGGTCTCGCCCGCGCCGCAGGTGATGTCCGCCGCCACGTCGGGCGAGGGCGTGTCGATGGCGGGCATGTCGAGCGCGGGCATGTCGAGCGCGGGCATGTCGAGCGTGGGCATGTCGAGCGCGGGCATGTCGATGGGCGTGTCGGCAGGCGCGTCGGCGGTGCCGGGGGTGTCGACCGAAGCGTCGACGGCGGGAGCGTCG
>JBDHVF010000515.1:0-6189 GCA_039809605.1 Polyangiales bacterium
GAGGGCGCGGGGCGAGCGCCCGGAGCGCCCCAGCCCGGCATCGTCGGCCACGGCGCGCCCCAGCCCTGCGGCATCGGGGGGATCGTCCAGCCGTTCCACGCCCCGTCGCGCGGCGGGGGCTCGTCGGGCGCGGCGGCTTGCGGCGCGGGCGCGGGCGCGGGCGTAGTGGGTCGCGCGGCGGGCGCGTCGAGCAGCGTGGCGAAGACCTCGGTGACGTAGACCCCGTCGCCCGTGCGCGCGATGCCGACGCCCACGGAGCGGTACGCGCCCGTGATGTTCGCGTAGTGCCCGGGGCTGCGCATGAGGGCCTCGTGGGCCATGCGCGGCGACTGGTTGAACGCGATGTTCTCGCCGAGCGAGCGCCAGCGCACGCCGGCCGTCGTCACGCGGTCTTCGACCGTGCCCGTCGTCGGAGACTGGTGCGAGAAGTAGCCCCCGCGCGCCATGTCGAGGCTGTGGGCCTCGGCGATCGCGTCGAGGCGGGGGTCGCTCGCGAGGGCGCCGAGGTGCCGCGCGGCGCGGGCCTCGTTGATCCACGAGACCATCGCGGAGGTCTCGTCGCGATCGATCGTCTGGGCGCTCGCGGCGGGCGCGGCGAGCGCGAGGGTGACGGCGGCGAAGGCGAAGGGTGCGATGCGCATGGCGACTGCGAGATAGCATACGCACGAGAGGGCGCCCGAACCACCCGGCGGTGGTCGAGGGTCACTCGTCGTCGTCGTCGATCTCGGGGTCGCTCTCGTCGAGGTCGGTCTCGTCGGGGGGGTCGACGTCTTCGGGAAGGGCCGTGCCCGCTCGCAGGTTCACGAGCTCCTTGAGGTCCTTGCCGACCTTGAAGAAGGGCAGCTTCTTCGGGCCCACTTCGACCGGGTCGGAGGTGCGCGGGTTGCGGCCCACGTAGGGCTTGTACTGGCGCACCGTGAAGCTGCCGAAGCCCCGCACCTCGATGCCGTTGCCGCGCGAGAGCGAGTCCGACATCGACTCGAAGATGCAGTTCACCACGAGCTCGGCGCGGCTCTTGGTGATCTTCGCGCGGCGCGCGAGCTCTTCGATGAGTTCAGACTTGGTCATCGCGGGTGCACACGCGCGCCTTGATCGCGAGCGCGCCGCGAGTCTACGTTTCACAGAATGCGTGTCAAACGGAACGTTGCGGCCTGCGTCGCCGCGCTCGTCGCGCTCACGGGCGCCTGCCGCCGGTCGGAGCGCTCGCCCGCGTCGCGGCCTGCCGCCGTGCGGGCGGGGCCGGCGCCCGACCCCTCGCGGCTCTGGCGCCACGCGGCGTACCCGGTCTTCGACGTGCACACGCACATCGACCCCGCGGCCACGCAGCGGGTGCTCGCGATGTTCGACGAGCGCAACGTCCGCATGGCCGTGAACCTCTCGGGCGGCGCGCCGGGCGAGGGCCTCGAGGAGTCGCTCGCGCAGCAGCGCGCGTCGGGCGGGCGCATCATCCCCTTCTGCAACATCAACTGGCGCGGCGCGGGCAACCCCGGCTGGGTCGAGGCGCAGGTCGCGACGCTCGAAGCCTGCGCGGCCGCGGGCGTGAAGGGGTGGAAGATCCCGAAGGTGCTCGGCCTCGCCGCGGGCGACGGTCATGGCAACCGCCTGCGCGTCGACGACCCGATGCTCGACCCCCTCTTCGAGCGCGCGGGCGCGCTGGGCATGGTGGTGCTCATCCACTCGGGCGACCCGCGCGCGTTCTTCGAGCCCGCGACGCCCGCCAACGAGCGCTGGGACGAGCTCCGCGTGCACCCCGCGTGGAGCTTCGCCGACCCGCGCTACCCGCGGTGGACGGAGATCCTCACGGAGTTCGAGACGCGCGTGCTCAGGCACCCGCGCGTGCGCTTCATCGGCGCGCACTTCGGCAACGCCGCCGAGGACCCCGACCGCGTCGAGCGGCTGCTCGAGCGCGCGCCCAACTACTACATCGACACGTCGGCGCGCGTGCCGGAGTTCGGCCGCCACGACGCCGACCGCATGCACCGCTTCTTCGTGCGGTGGCAGGACCGCGTGCTCTTCGGCACCGACCTCGGCGTCGGCCCCGACCCGGCGGACCTCATGCTCGGCTCGACGGGCGAGGCGCCGCCGACGCCCGACGAGATCGAGCGCTTCTGGCGCTCGACCTTCCGGTACTTCGAGTCGTTCGACCGCGGCTTCGAACACCCGACGCCCATTCAAGGGCGCTGGACGATCGACGCCATCGGGCTTCCGCCCGAGGTGCTGCGAAAGGTCTACGGGGCCAACGCCGCGCGGCTGCTCGGCGTGCGGTGGGAGGGCGATCAGCCGTCGGCGGGCGGAGGCGTCGAGACGACGGGCCGCGGCGAGGCGAGCGTGCCCTCGCGGCCGTAGCGGTCGAAGAGGCGGCCCCACTCGGTGTCGCGCGTCCAGGTCTCGAAGGTCTTCCGGTCCTTCAAGGGCCAGCGGTAGTAGTCGTGATAGAACTCGCTGCCGAAGATGAACGCGTTGACCAGCGGCGTGTGAAAGAACAGCTTCTGGAAGGGCTTCATCGGGCCGAACCACATGAGGTCGCCCACGAGCGACGCGCCGTTGTCGCCGACCTGAAAGCCCCACGACTCGCCCGAGACGTCGTCGCCCACGATCTCGATGTCGCGGGGGTCGCCCACGCCGAGGCCGTCCTCGTGCGCGACGTTGATGTACTCGAGCTTCATCGGGTCGAAGCCCATCATCTTCGCCGCCACCGCGTCGATCGCCACCTGATCTTCAGACGCGAGCATGTAGTTCTTCACGACCGGCACCATGGTGCGGGGCCCGGGGCCGTTGCCCGCGGTGGTGCCGTCCATCACGGCGAAGAGGCCCGAGTGGATCTCCTTCTGGATGGCCAGGAGGTCGACGAGCGTGCGGTGGATCCACGAGTGGGTGTAGTGCCGCTTGGTCGCGAGCAGCCCGCCGAAGGCGTTCTTCATCGCGCCCGTGGTCGTGGTGTAGATGTGGCACTTCATCGTGGGCAGGTGGACGATGTTCTTGCCCTCGAAGAAGTCGGGGATGCGGATGCCCTCGGGGAAGATCTTCGGCAGCACGTGCAGGCGCGCCTTGGGGCGGTACTCGACCCAGCGCATGTCCTCGTCGCGGAAGTTGTACTTCACCGGGATGTCGTACTTCTTGAAGATCGGGAGGTAGTGGTTGAGGTCCTCGCCCTTGAAGGCGTTGGTGACCACGGTCTTGTTCTGCACGCACACCTGGTCGGCGTACCCCGCGTCGCGCAGCGCCACGACCGTGCCCTCGATCTGCCACGGCGTGCTGTTGGCGCCGGGGAAGGGGTAGTGCCACGAGATGTTGTCCTTGAGGATCGTCGTGGCGCCCTTCTTCAGCGCCTTCTCCATCCCCCCGAGCTCGCACAGCCGCGCGATGTCTTTGAGGACGGTCTCGGGCTGCACCTTGAGGACCGCGACCTTGCTCTTCGCCATGGCGATGATCTCTCCGTGTGGAAGTGGGTGTCGACTCTTCGCGGGCGCGAAGCGCCCAGCGAGGAATGGCTACATAGGGGCAAGCGACGCGGCGCGCAACGGCCGTCGCGGACGAGCGGTCGAAACGGTACGGCCGACGGGCGTCGCGCCGGGGTCAGCGCGCGTTGAAGGCCGCGCGGCCGCCGTAGAGCGCGCCGTCGCCGAGCTCGTACTCGATGCGAAGGAGCTGGTTGTACTTGGCCGTGCGCTCGCCGCGCGAGGCGCTGCCCGTCTTGATCATGCCCGCGTTGGTGGCGACGGCGAGGTCTGCGATGAAGGTGTCTTCGGTCTCGCCCGAGCGGTGCGACACGATGCTGGTGTAGCCCGCGCGCGAGGCCATGCGCATGGTGTCGAGCGTCTCGGTCACCGAGCCGATCTGGTTCAGCTTGATGAGGATCGAGTTGGCCACGCCCTTCGTGATGCCGTCCTTGAGGCGCTTCGGGTTGGTGACGAAGAGGTCGTCGCCCACGAGCTGCACGCGCGCGCCGAGGCGCTCGGTCATGAGCTTCCAGGTGTCCCAGTCGTCCTCGGCGGCGCCGTCTTCGATGGAGATGAGCGGGTACTTCGCCGAGAGCGACTCCCAGACCTTCACGAGGTCGGCGCCCGAGATCTGCGCGCCGTTCCAGCGGTAGGTGCGCGCCTCGGCGTTGTAGAACTCGCTCGCGGCCACGTCGAGCGCGAGCACCACGTCCTTGCCGAGCGCGTAGCCCGCCGCGCCGACGGCGTGCGCCACGCGCTCGAGCGCCTCCTCGTTGCTCTTGAGCCGCGGGGCGAAGCCGCCCTCGTCGCCCACCGCGGTCGAGAGCCCGTCCTTCTTGAGCTCTCCCTTGAGCTTCTGAAAGACCTCGACGCCCGCGCGCAGCGCCTGCGAGTAGCGGTCGAAGCCCACGGGGCAGACCATGAACTCCTGCACGTCGAGGCCGTTGTCGGCGTGCGCGCCGCCGTTGAGAATGTTCATGAGCGGCACGGGGAGCACCCGCGCCTGCGCGCCGCCGAGGTAGCGCCACAGGGGCAGCCCCACCGCGTCGGCGGCCGCGCGCGCCACGGCCATCGACACGCCGAGGATGGCGTTCGCGCCGAGGTGCGACTTGTTGGGCTTGCCGTCGGCGTCGATCATCACGGCGTCGACGCGCGCCTGGTCGAGCGCGTCGAGGTCCTCGATCGACTTGCCGAGGTGGTGCACGTGCTCGAGGGCCTTGAGCACCCCTTTGCCGCCGTAGCGCTTCGGGTCGCCGTCGCGGAGCTCGAGGGCCTCGTGCGCGCCCGTGCTCGCCCCCGACGGGACCGCCGCGCGCCCGCGCCCGCCGCCCGAGAGGTCGACCTCGACTTCGACGGTGGGGTTGCCGCGAGAGTCGAGGACCTCACGCGCGAAGACTTCCCGGATCAACGTATCGCTCATGCACGCACCCTCCAATCAGGCGGCGGAGGATAGTGGCGCTGGCTCGCAGAACACAAGCCGCGCGTGCGAGCTCAGTCCGCGGGGGCGTCGTCTGCCACGTCTTCGGGCGCGTCGGGTGTGACGGGGACGTCGGCTACGTCGGCCACGTCGATCGGCTCCGGCACGTCGGGCACGTCGGGGGGCGCGTCGGTGACGTCGGGCGCGTCGGTGACGTCGGGCGCGTCGTGCACGTCGGGCGCGTCGGTGGCGTCACGCACGTCGGGCACGTCGCGCACGTCGGCGGCGTCGGTGACATCGGCGGCGTCGCGCACGTCGGCCGCGTCACGCACGTCAGCCGCGTCGGCGACATCGCGCACGTCGGCGGCATCGCGCACGTCGGCGGCATCGCGCACGTCGGAGGCGTCGGGGAGGTCCACCGCCGCGTCGGGGCTGACGACATCGGGCGGCTCCGGCGCGTCGGGCGCGTCGTCCTCCGCGTCGGGCGTGTCGTCGCTGGCGTCGTCGCCCGCGTCCTCGCCGGCCTCCGCGGAGGCGTCGAGGCGGCTCTCGTCGAAGTTCACCACCAGCGAGCAGCCCGCGGCGAGCGCTGCGGCCAGGGCGAGCGTCCAGGCAACGATCGATCGTGCGCGCGTCACCAATCACTCCTAGAAGGTCACCAGCAGTCCCGCGGGCGAGACGCGCAGGCGGGCGCTCGCGGGGGAGGTCGCCGCGCTCGGCGGCTCGGCAGGTGCGCGGCCCCGCTCGACGAAGTACATCACCGTCGCGAAGATGGCGCTCGCGGCGGCCACGCCGAAGCTCACGTCGGAGACCAGCGCGTACCGGAGCCCGCGCTCGCGCGTCTCGCGCGTCGGCTGGCTGTCGTAGTCGTTGTTCTCCGAGAGGGCCATCACACCGAAGGCCGTGCCCGCGGCGAGCGCGACGCCCGCGAGCCCGGCCGACACCCACACCACGGGGCTCGGTCCTCGCGAGGGGCGCGGACGCACGGGCGCCACCACCGTCGGCCCCTCGGGCGCTGGCCCCTCGGGCGCCGCGCGCTCGAGCGCGACCACCTCGTCGCGGGGTGTGCCCGGGAGCGTCTCGATCTCGCGCGTCACCGGCGCGTAGCCGGGGATCGACATGACCAGGGTGTGCCGCCCCGGCGGCAGCTCGAGGTCGGCCGGCGTGGTCTGCTCGTGGAGCGTGCCGTTGATCATCACGCGCGCGCCGGGGGGCGTGGTGATGACGTGCACGCGCGCGGGGCGCCGCCGGAGGTTCTCGAGCCGCGTCTCGAGCAGCGCCCGGTTGCGCACCTCGGGCATCGCACGCAGGTAGGTCTCGAGCGTGCGGATC
>JBDHVF010000516.1:0-6183 GCA_039809605.1 Polyangiales bacterium
CAGCGCAACTACCCGCAGGCGCGCACGCTGCTTCAGGGGGCGCTGCGGTCGCAGCCCAACAACGCGGCGCTGCACGCGCAGCTCGGGAACGTGTACGAGCGCCTCGGCGACCGCGCGAGCGCGCTCAACGAGTACCGCGCCGCGACGCGCATCGACCGGCGCAACACGCAGTACATGCACCGCCTGGTCGACCTGCTCGTGGCGACCAACGACCGCGCGAACGCGGTCGCGACGCTGCGGCAGATCCTGGCGATCACGCCCAACGACCGCGCCGCGCAGGCGCGCCTCCAGGCGCTTGGCGGGCAGTAGCCGCCGGCCCCATACACACCGCGCATGAACGACATCGCGGCGCTCCGAAGGAACTACGCCTCCCACGCCCTCGACGTGGGCGACGTCGACGCCGACCCGCTGCGGCAGTTCCTCCACTGGTTCGCGGAGGCGCGGCAGGCCGAGGTGCGCGAGCCCAACGCGATGACGCTCGCGACGGCGACGCGCGACGCGGCGCCCTCGGCGCGCGTGGTGCTGCTCAAGAACGTCGACGCGCGGGGCATGGTGTTCTACACGAACTTCGAGAGCCGCAAGGGCCGCGAGCTCGACGACAACCCGCGCGCCGCGCTGGTGTTCTTCTGGGACGCGCTCGAGCGCCAGGTGCGCGTCGAGGGCGCCGTCGAGCGCGTGGGCGACGACGAGGCCGACGCGTACTTCCTCTCGCGGCCGGTCGAGAGCCGCCTGGGCGCGTGGGCCTCGCCGCAGAGCGAGGTGATCGTGAGCCGCGCCGCGCTCGACGCCCTCTACGCGCAGGCCGCCGAGCGCTTCGGCCAGCAGCCCCCGCGCCCCTCGCACTGGGGCGGCTACCGCGTGGTGCCCACGATGGTCGAGTTCTGGCAGGGCCGCCCCGGCCGCATGCACGACCGCCTGCGCTACCGCCGCGACGGCGACCGCTGGCTCATCGAGCGCCTCGCGCCGTAACGTCGGCGCGTGAAGGGCTTTCTGCTCGTGGGCCTCGGGGGCTTCTTCGGCGCGATGGCGCGCTACGGCGTGGCGCTGCTCGTCACGCGCCGCTGGACGCACACCTTCCCCCTCGCGACGCTGCTCGTGAACGTCACGGGGTCGTTCATCCTGGGGTTCTTCTCGACGTACGCGATGGGGCGCGCGTCGCTCGACCCGATGTGGCGGCTCCTCGTCGCGACGGGCTTCGTCGGCGCGTACACGACCTTCTCGACCTTCGAGTACGAGACGCAGCGGCTCACCGAGTTCGGCGCCGCGGGGTGGGCGCTGGTGAACGTGCTCACGTCGGTCGTCGCGGGCTTTCTCGCCGTGCGGCTCGGCGTGTGGCTCGCGCGGTGATACGCGCTCAGCGCGGGCGGCGCGGCGGAGACGCTCGCGCCCGCTACGACCGCCCGGTGAGCTCGCGCAGCAGCGCCGTCGCGCGCAAGAGGCGCCGCACCTCGTCGGACGACGCGTCGACCTCGACGCGCACCACGCGGCCGTCTTCGCTCGCGCGGATGCCCTCGCGCAGCACGCGCGACAGGCCCAGCAGCCGCACCGCGAGCTGGCCGCCCGCCTCGCGCCGCGCGTCGTCGATCGTGCGCACGATCATGTGCGCGGCGTTGGGGTCGCTCGCCTCGCCCGCGGCGCGCACCGTCACCGCGCCCGGCGCGTCGCCGTGCACCACGAAGGCCTCGAGCGCTTCGGCTTCGGGCGAGGGGCTCTGCACGTGCATCCGCGCGCGCATCGCCGAGAGGTCCATCGCGAGCGCGAAGGGGCCGCCGCTGCCGCCGGCCTCGCGCCACAGGTCGCGGAAGCGGTCGTCGGTGAGCACCGTGCGCTGCGAGTCGCCCGCGAGGCGCGCCGTCACCCGGCGCACGAGCGCGCGCTCCATCACCATCACCACGTCGCTCGCGGGAAAGACGTAGGCGCGGTTGCCCACCACCGTGTACGCGACGCCGTGCTCGGTGCCGTCGGTGGGCGCGTGGCCCTCGGCCCGCGCGCGCGCCGCCGCGAGGATCGCCTCGCGCTGGATCACGCCTCGCGCGTACACGAGCGGCCAGCCGCCCTCGGCGCGCTCGCCCGGCGGGGGGTAGATCGCGAAGGCCACCCGGTCGGCCGTGCGGAACGGGTCGAAGCCCAGCTCGCGCTCGACCATTGCGAGGTCGGCGCCGAGCTCGCGCGCGAGCGCCATGCCCGACTCGTAGTGGGGCGACGCGCGCAGCGTCGCGGCGTCGGCGCGCCCCCAGGCCACCGCGCCGTGCGGCAGGAGCTCGAGGGGGTCGCCGTGCACGTCGGGCGGGCGGCGCGCCCTCGCCGCGTGGGCGGCGTCGGAGGCGCGCGTGCCGGTCGTCGCGCACCCCGCGAGGGCCAGCACCGCAAGGGAGATTCGTACGGTTCGCAGAAGGGTCACGGAGGGCACGACGGGTCTCGAAGGGGGCACATTCATGGCGCTACGGGACGCTCTTCATCCACTCGGGGTCGAAGATCCGGCTCCGGTACCGATCCCACGCATCGGGCAGGAGCGCCACCACCGGGCCCTCGATCCCGACCTCGCTCGCCACGCGCAGCGCCGCCACGACGGCCGTGCCCGCGGAGCCGCCCACGAGCAGTCCCTCTTCTCTCACGAGCCTGTGCGCCATCTCGAAGCTCTCGCGGTCGGTCACCACCTCGGCGCGGTCGATCACCGTGGGGTCGAGCACGCCGGGCACCTCGGCGGCGCCGATGCCCTCGACGAGGTACGAGCCGTTGTCTCCGAGCGAGCCCGTGCGCACGAGCCCCGCGAGGCGGCTGCCCGCGGGGTCGGCCATCACCACCCGCACCCTGGGGTCGCGCGACTTGAGGTAGCGCCCCACGCCCGTGAGCGTGCCGCCCGTGCCCACGCCCGCCACGAAGGCCCCGATGTCGCCCGCGCACTGCGACCAGACCTCGGGGCCCGTGGTCTCCTCGTGCACGCGCGGGTTCGCGGGGTTGTTGAACTGGTCGGCGAGAAACGCCCCGCGCGCCTCGGCGATGCGCCGGGCGACGAGCTTGAAGTGCTTCGGGTCGCCCGGCGGGGCGTTGTCGGTGATCACCACCTCGGCGCCGAGCGAGCGCAGCGCGGCGCGCTTCTCGTGCGACATCTTCTCGGGCAAGACGCACACGAGGCGGTAGCCCTTCGCCGCGGCCACGATCGCGAGCCCCACACCCGTGTTGCCCGCCGTGGCCTCGACGATCGTGCCGCCGGGCGCGAGCGCGCCGCGGGCCTCGGCGTCGCGCACGATCGCGAGGGCGATGCGGTCCTTCACGCTGCCGCCGGGGTTCATGTGCTCGCACTTGACGAGCACGGGCACGCGGCAGCCCGCGGCGATGCGCGCGAGGCTCACCAGGGGCGTGCGCCCGATCGCGTCGAGGATCGTGCAGCTCACGGGTTGCGCAGGTGCGCCGCGACGCCGCGCTTGACCACCGTGTCGCGCGCCTGCGCGGGGTCGGTCGCGGGGTAGTCGAGGGTGTAGTGCAGCCCGCGGCTCTCCTTGCGGGCGAGCGCGCAGGCCACGATGAGCTCGGCCACCGTCGCGATGTTGCGGAGCTCGAGCATGTCCTGCGTCACGAGGTGCTTCCAGTAGTACTCGCGGATCTCCTCCTGCAAGAGCGCGATGCGCCGCTGCGCGCGCTCGAGGCGGCGCGTGGTGCGCACGATGCCGACGTAGTTCCACATGAGCCTGCGGATCTCGTCCCAGTTGTGGGTGACCACCACGGCCTCGTCGCTCGGCGCGGCCTGGCCCACGTCCCACTCGGGCACCGCGGGGTGCTCGCCGGCGCGGCCCTCGGTCATGAGGAAGTCGGCGCAGCGGCGGCCGAAGATCAGCCCCTCGAGCAGCGAGTTGCTCGCGAGGCGGTTGGCGCCGTGGAGCCCCGAGCACGACACCTCGCCGATGGCGAAGAGCCCGGGGATCGACGTGCGCCCCGCCGCGTCGGTCGTCACGCCGCCGCACATGTAGTGGGCCGCGGGCACCACGGGGATGGGCTTCTCGCCCATGTCGATGCCCCACCGCAGGCACTCGGCGTAGATGTTCGGGAAGCGCTGGCGCAGGAAGTCGGGCGTGTGGTGCGTCATGTCGAGCCACGCGCAGTCCTCGCCCGTGCGCTTCATCTCGAAGTCGATGGAGCGGGCCGTCACGTCGCGCGGCGCGAGGTCGCCCATGGGGTGGTGCTTCTTCATGAAGGCCGTGCCGTCTTCGAGGCGCAGCACGCCGCCCTCGCCGCGCAGCGCCTCGCTGATGAGAAAGCTCTTGGCCTGCGGGTGATAGAGCACCGTGGGGTGAAACTGGTAGAACTCCATGTTGGCGACCTCGGCGCCCGCGCGGTACGCCATCGCGACGCCGTCGCCCGTCGAGACGTCGGGGTTCGAGGTGTAGAGGTAGACCTTGCCCGCCCCGCCGGTGGCCAGCACCGTCGCCCGCGCGAGGAAGGTGTGCACCTCGCCCGACTGCTTGTCGAGCACGTACGCGCCCACGCACACGTCGGGCCCGCCGAAGCGGGTCAGGGTGATCAGGTCGATCGCCATGTGCTGCTCGTAGAAGCGGATGCGCGGGTTCGACTCGGCCGCCTGCAGGAGCGCGCGCTCGACCTCGCGACCCGTGATGTCGCCCGAGTGGATGACCCTGCGCGCGCTGTGGCCGCCCTCGCGCCCGAGGTCGTAGCCCGAGGGGTTGCCGTCGCGGGTCTTCGAGAAGGCCGTGCCGATGTCGATGAGGTCGCGGATGCGGTCGGGCGCCTCGCGCACGCAGATCGAGACGATGTCGGGCTTCGAGAGGCCCGCGCCGGTGGTGAGCGTGTCTTGAATGTGCGCTTCGAACGAGTCGGCCGGGTCGAGCACCGCGGAGATCCCGCCCTGGGCGAAGTTGGTCGCCGAGTCGGCGCGGCCTCGCTTGGTGACGATGGCGACCTCGCCGTGCTCGGCGGCGCGCAGCGCGAAGGTCAGCCCCGCGACGCCGCTGCCCAGGACCAGGTAGTCGGTGGTGATCCGCATGGCCGGCGACCCTATCGCCAACGCACAGGCGTTGCCAACCGGGGAGAGGCCGGGCGGGAATTGGCCGGGCGGCCCCGCCGTTCGATACACTCGACGCCGTGCGATCCCCGATCTCGATGGCCGCGCTCCTGGCGGCGGTGGCTCTGCCCGTGCCTGCGCGGGCGCAGATCTGGATGTCGCGCGCGGCCGACGGCTCGCTGCACTTCACCAACGTGCCCGCGCGCCGCCGGCCCGACGCGCGGGTGTTCATCTCGGCGCGCGACCAGCCGCAGCGCGCCCCCGCGGCGCCCTCGCAGGTGATCACCATGCCCCCGTCGCCGTCGGTGAGCGCCGAGTCGCGCGCGCTCTACCTCACGGCCGCGCAGGACCCCGAGCGCTTCACCCGCTACGACGCGATCATCCGCGAGGCCGCGCAGCTCTACCAGCTCCCCGAGGCGCTCATCCGCGCGGTGATCAAGCAGGAGAGCGACTTCAACCCCTACAGCGTGTCGACCTCGAACGCGATGGGCCTCATGCAGCTCCTGCCGAGCACGGCCGCGAGCATGAGCGTCGCCGACCCCTTCGACCCGCGGCAGAACATCCTCGGCGGCACGCGCTTCCTGCGGCTGCTCGCCAACACGTTCAACGGCGACCTGGTGCTCACCGTGGCCGCGTACAACGCCGGCGCGGGCGCGGTGATCCGCTACAGCGGCGTGCCGCCCTTCGACGAGACGCAGCACTACGTGCGACAGGTGCTCCGGTACTACTACGAGTTCAGGTCGGGGCCCTCCCCCCGTCCCCCTCCCGCGCAGAGCGCGGGAGGGGGTGCCTCGAAGTAGCCTGCATACCCTCACCCCGACCCTCTCCCGCGAGGTCGCGGGAGAGGGAGCGCTGCCGCGCGCGTGATGGCGGCGTGACGGTCGCGCTGCCGCGCGCGTGATGGCGGCGTGGAGGGTTGTTCGAATCCGGCCTCGAGCCGACGGGCGATACGAGAATGCCATCCCAGGTGAGCGCCGCGTGATGGATGCGATTCAGACGTCGCGATCGCATCGGGGGCTCTCACGCAGACGGCATCATCCCGAGGCCACCATCGCGCATGCGGCAGCGCGACCGTCACGCCGCCATCATGCGCGCGGCAGCGCGACCGTCACGCCGCCATCACGCGCGCGGCAGCGCGACCGTCACGCCGCCATCACGCGCGCGGC
>JBDHVF010000517.1:0-6177 GCA_039809605.1 Polyangiales bacterium
TACCATGCAACGCGCCGCCCCGGCAGGAGAGGGGGATTTGCGAAATTTGGCAAAGTTATTTTCGGCCAAGCCCTTACCCCGTTGGCGTCTTTTGCGCTCTTGGAGGAAGCACGCGATGGGACGACGAACGCTCGCAGGGAAGTCGTGGGACGACGTGTTCGGCTATGTGGCCGCGGTTTCGGACGCGCTCTCGCTCGCCGGCGCCGACGGCGACAAGGAGGTCGGCGCGCTGGGCCGCAAGGTCGAGCCGCTGCTCGAGCGCTGGGAGACGCTCGACGTGGAGCGCCGGGCGAAGCAGCGCGCGATCGGCCGCGCCAACGCGCTGGTGCGCCGCCGCGACCACGAGGTCGACGACGCCACCGGGCAGTTGCACATCGACGCGCTCTCCGCGGTGCGCCAGGACCGCAAGCACGAGCTCTACACCCGGCTCTTTCCCGACGGGCTGACGGCGGCGATCAAGCCCGCGCTCGAGAGCCAGCTCCCGACGCTGCGCGCGATGGTGCGCGAGCTCGTCGCGAGCGAGACGCCCGCGGCGCTGCGCAAGGGCCACCACGAGACGCTCTCGCAGAAGCTCAGCCTCGGCGAGGCGGCGGTGAAGGCCCGCGAAGACGCCTTCGCCGAGGCCGGCCGCACGACCGCCCGCACCGTGTCTCTGCGCGACGACGCCGACCGCGTGCTCCTGGGCGTCGAGGGCGCGCTCAAGTCCCTCGCCGCCGAGCGCAAGGTCGACGAGGCGTGGGTCGACACGTTCTTCCCCACGATCGAATCCGCGCCGAAGAAGAAGAAGACCAACGGCGCTCCGCCCGACGGCAACAACAACCCGCCTCGCTGACCCGCGGAACCACCCGGAGCACGAATCCGGGGCACCCCGCACACGTCGAGATGCCTCCGGAGCGCGAATCCGGAGGCATCCGCACGGCGCGGGATGGCTCCGGATTGCGAATCCGAAGGCGCCCGCACGATGCAGGATGGCTCCGGATCGTGAATCCGGAGGCGGACCGACGGTGCTCTCGCGGCGCCTCTACCCCCTGAGCTTCGCGATCACCGCGCGCGTCACGGCCTCGACGAGCTCGCCCTCGTCGCCTCGCGGCGCCCTCGACGCCTCGGCCAGCCTCAGGAGCTTCGCGATCTCGGCGTCGGGCAGCGGCGCGCCCCCGCCCGCGGCATTCGCGGCCAGGGTGATCTTCGCCGTGTGCTCGATGGTCTCGGTCTTGATGACGCCCTCGCGCGGCGTCGCGCAGAGCACCACGCTGCCGTGGCGCGCGAGCATGAAGGCGTCGCAGCGCGAGAGCACCGAAGCGATCGCGTCGGGCACGTCGCGCGTCGTCGGGGAGCTGTACGGCACGTTGGGCACCGCGCCGATCGCGAAGAGGATCTCGGGCACCACGGGCTTCTCCAGCGAGACGCCCGCCACCGTGAGCCCCACGGCGCACGGCGGGTGCGCGTGGACGACGCACGCCACGTCGGGCCGCTGGCGGTAGATCGCGAGGTGCATCAGGAGCTCGCTCGACGGCTTCGCGTTCGGCGTCACCACGCGGCCGTCGAGGGTGAGCTTCACGAGGTCGTCGGGGCGCAGTTCGCCCTTGTGCGAGCCCGACGGGGTGCAGAGCAGGTAGCGGTCGCCCGCGCGCGCCGAGAGGTTGCCGTCGAGCGGGCCGATGAGCCCGCGGTCGTAGAGCGCGCGGCCCGCGTCGCAGATCTCGCGGCGCAGCGATGCCTCGGAGCGGTGCATCATGGCGGCGACGGGGTAGCAGATTCCCGGCGCCCGCGTCTACGAGACGCCGCGGTTGCATCCCCGCGTTGCGCTCGCATATCGTCCGCGGCGCCGCGCGCCACCGACGCGCGCCGAAGGAGAGAGCGCATGACCACGCCGGCCACGGTCCGCTTCGACGGAAGGATCCTTCAGCTCACCGAGGACCCGGAGCTGTTGCGCCGCCAGCTCGCGGGCGAGGACCTCGCGTGGGACCCGTCGCGCAAGCTCATCGACAACATCTCGACCGACGAGCTGACGCCGGGATGGGTCTGCTACTACTACGACGAGACGCTCGCGGAGTACTGCCTCGTGGGCCTTCGGGGAGGGCTCGTCAAGCAGAACGACATCAAGCGCGGGGGCTTCTCGGTGATCGTGTCGGGCCGCTCGAAGGGCTGCGGCAGCTCGCGCGAGACGGCGCCCTACTCCGAGCTCAAGTCCGGCGTGCGGCTCGTCATCGCGCAGAACATCGAGAAGATCTACGGGCAGAACGCGCAGAACATCGGGCTGCTCACCAGCACCGACCTCGGGCTCGTCGAGCGCATCGCGCGCGGCGAGGCCATCCCCCTCGAGGAGTTCACCCGCGGCCTCGACCCCATCTCGGCCGACATCGTGCGCCTCGGCGGTCTCTTCGAGTACTCGAAGGCGCGGCTCCGCGGCGAGGTCTCGCCGCCCACCATCACCACGCCCGCGCGCCCGATGACCCTCTGCGAGAAGATCATCGCCGCGCACTGCGTGGTCGACGCGCGCGCCGACAAGGTCGGGGTCGCGGCCGTGGCGCCGGGCGACGCCCTCTTCGTGCGCGCTGACGTGCGCTTCTCGCACGAGTACGTGACCCCCATGGCCGACGCGCTCTTTCGCGGCGCGTTCGGCGACGACGCGAAGGTCACCGACCCGTCGAGCGTGTACACCTTCCGTGACCACCTGACCTTTCTCGACGACGTGATGCCCGAACAGCACGTGAAGATGGGCCTGCGGCCCGTCGCGCGAAAGCTCGCCGTCGTGCAAGAGGGCTTCGCCCACGCGCAGCACGTGAAGCACTACGGCGAGGTCGAGAACGCGGTGGGCAAGGGCTCGTACGCGATCTGCCACAACGCGGTCATCGAAGACATCGCGCTGCCCGGTCAGGTGGTGGCGGGCACCGACTCGCACACGTGCATGGCCGGGGCGCTCGGGTGCTTCGCGTTCGGCGTCGGGAGCACCGACATGGCGAACGCGTGGTTCACCCGCGACGTGCGCGTGCGCGTGCCCGAGACGGTGAGGGTCAACCTCCGAGGCTCGCTCGGCCCCGGCGTGTCGGCCAAGGACGTGATGCTGCACCTGCTCTCGCAGCCCTACTTCAAGGAAGGGAAGGGCATCGGCAAGGTGCTGGAGTTCGCCGGCCCCGGCACGATGGCGCTGCCGCTCGACGAGCGCGCGACGCTCACGAACATGGCGGTCGAGGCGGGCGGGTTCACGGGCATCGTCGAGGCCGACGAGGCGGTGGTCGAGTACATCGCGAGGCACCGCGGCGTCGACGCGGCGGCGGTGCGCGCGCGCATCGTGAGGGCCGACGACGGCGCGAGCTACGCGCACGCGTTCGACATCGACCTCGCGGCGCTCGCCCCCATGGTCGCCACGCCCGGCGACCCCCGGAACGGCGTGGCCCTCTCGTCGCTGCCCGGCGACGTGAAGATCGACATCGCCTACGCGGGGAGCTGCACCGGCGGCAAGAAGGCCGACATGGACATGTACGCCTCGGTGCTCTCTCGCGCGCTCGCGAAGGGGCGGCGCGTGGCGCCGGGCGTGAAGCTCATCATCCAGTTCGGCTCGCAGGACATCCGCGAGTACGCCGAGTCGAAGGGCTACGTCGACGTGTTCCAGCGCGCGGGCGCGGAGCTCATCAACCCGTCGTGCGGCGCGTGCATCCGCGCGGGCCCCGGCGTGAGCACGAGCGCCGAGCAGGTGACGGTGAGCGCGATCAACCGCAACTTTCCCGGCCGCTCGGGGCCCGGCAAGGTCTACCTCGCGTCGCCGTACGTGGTCGCCGCGAGCGCCATCGAGGGCCGCATCGTCGGCCCCGACGCGGTGTAGCCCTGCCGCGCATGCGCGGCCGATGGTGAGCGTGAGAGCGGTGCTCCCTGACGACGCGCGGGTTGTCGATGACCGCGAGCGTCGCGTCGCCGCGCCGGGTTCGCGGTGCGATGGTTCGGCCGCGCGGGTTGTCGATGATCGCGAGCGCCGCGTCGCCGCGCCGGGTTCGCGGTCGCTCCATGCGATCATCACATGCCGCTCACCCGGCGCTACCGAAGGTGGGCCGCCCGGCCAGGGGCCGGGCTCTGAGACGCGCGTGAATCCGTCAGGACTTGCTGCGCCGATGCTCGTCGCGGCTCGATTCGAATGCGTGAGGTGGCGCGGTGATCCCCAAAGCCCGGCTCTCGGCCGGGCGGCCCACCTTCGGTAGCGCCGGGTGAGCGGCATGTGATGATCGCATGGAGCGACCGCGAACCCGGCGCGGCGACGCGGCGCACGCGATCATCGACAACCCGCGCGGCCGAACCATCGCACCGCGAACCCGGCGACGCTCGCGGTCATCGACAACTTCGGCAATACGCCCTGCCTACCGGACGTGCATGACCACCGCTCTGCCGCGAAAGTCATCGCCGCGATACGATCGCGCCGATGAACGCGCGATGGTGGCTCCTCCCGCTGGCCGTGCTCGGGTGCTCCGAGGCATCGCCGGTCCTTCCTTCCGACGACGCATCCGTCGCCGACGACGCACCTGCCATCGACGCACCCGCCGTCGATGAGCCCACGCCTCCGCTCGACGCGACGACCACCGACGCGCGCGCCGAGGACCGCGCCACCTCCGACGAGCCCGCCACGCTCGATGCGCCCGCATCGCCTGATGCGCCCGCATCGCCTGACGCACCCATCACGCCCGACGTTCCCGCCACGCTCGACGCGCCCGTCACGCTCGACGCGCCCGCATCGCGTGACGCACCCGTCACGCCCGACGTTCCCGTCACGCCCGACGTTCCCGCCACGCTCGATACGCCCGCCACGCTCGACGCACCCGACGTCTCCGCCCCGCCCGACGCGCCCGCGATGGACCACGTGTGTCCGCCGGTCGCGATGCCGCCCGCGGACCCCGACCCGTGGAGCCTCGGGCTCGCGAGCGCGGGCGCGCCGACGCTGCGCATGGTGACCTCGGGCACGCACCGCGACGCGTACCTGCGCGGCCCCGGCGCGGTCGCGGAGATCGGCGTGCGGCTCGACTGGGGCGGCAGCGTGGTGTTCTTCGGGCAGGCGGGCATGCCCGCGTCGAACACCATCGACGGCGGCGACACGGGGCGCGAGCTCCAACTCGCGATCTACGACCCGACGCGGCTGTTCCAGGGCTGCGCGTACAACGCGAGCTGCATGGGCACCAACCCCTGCGGCAACTCGATCACCTTCCTCGGGTGGAACCCGGTGCAGGGCGGCGACGAGTGCAACCACGGCGCGCGCGTGCTCCGCAACGAGCTGGTCGGCGACCGCCTCGTCGTCGCCGTGCGCCCGCTCCAGTGGAACCCCGACTGGAGCGCCCCCGACTGCCGCCGCTCGGCCTGCGCTGCGACGGGCACCGAGGTCGGCGTGACGTACACGCTGGGCTTTCGCTTCGTGCACACCAACGTCGTCGAGGTCGACATGCAGGTCGCCTCCGAAGAGACCTTCAGCCATCCGCCCACCGAGCAGGAGTTCCCGACGCTCTACGTGGGCAACGGGATGAACGGCTCGACGGACCTCCCGCTGCTCCTCGACAGCGCCGGGACACCCGTCACCATCGACATGCCCGCCAACGACGGCTTCACGTACCGCAACTTCTCGTCGTCGCAGGGGTGGGTGACGTGGCAGCACGCGGCGCGGGACTATGGCGTCGGCCTCGCGATGGACCACCTCGGCGCCGACTTCCAGGCGTGGGCCGGCAGCGGACGCGGCGCGCCGTACTTTCACAACGTGCGCCCGCGCCAGCGCTTCGGCCTCGCCGCGGGCGCCGCCGTGCGCGGCCGCGCCGACCTCGCGCTCGGCAACGAGGCCACCGTGCGCTCGCTCATGGGCACCATCGCCACGAGCCGCGCGCCCTTCGGCGTGCTCGACGCGCCCTCCGCGGGAGCGATCGTCGCCGCGCCCGGCGGCAGGCTGCACCTCTCGGGCTGGGCGCTCGACAACACCGCCCTCGCCGACGTGCGCGTGCGCCTCGACGACCGCGAGGTCGCCACGCTCGCTCGCGATCACGAGCGCCCCGACGTCTGCGCGGTGTATCCCAACTACCCCGGCTGCGCCCGCGTCGGCTTCGACGGAGACGTGACGCTCCCCGCGTCCGACGGCTGCGCGCACGCGCTCTCGGTCGTCGCGCGCGACCGCGACGGCAACGAGACGACCCTCGCGCGCAGGCTCGTGCAGGT
>JBDHVF010000518.1:0-6165 GCA_039809605.1 Polyangiales bacterium
CCGCGCCGCCGCCGTAGCGCCCGCCGGTGCCGGGAAGGCCCCCGGCGCCGATGCCTCCCTCGCTCCCGTTGCCTCCGCCGCCGCCGGTCGCGCGTCGCCCGGCCGCTCCGCTGGCGCCTGCGATCGTGGTGCCGGTCGCGCCGCCGCTGCCGTTGCCGCCGGTGCAATCGGACGTGCTCGCGGGTGCGCCGTCGCCGCCCGCGCCGCCCGACACGTCGATCGCGCCCTCGACACGGATCTCTCCGCGCGCATAGAGCTCGAGGATCCCAGGCCCGTCGGTGCGCACGGTCACGCCGCGGGGGATCGTCACCGACGCGTAGCGGTGCGCGCCCGAGGTGAGGGTCACGTCGGACGTGGGCGCGAAGACCTCGGTGACCTCGCCCGCCGTGTAGAGCGCCGCGCCGCACGTTCCCGCGGCGCAGACCTGGTCGCCGGCGCAGCGCTGGCCGCACGCGCGGCAGTGGTCGGGGTCGACGTTGAGGTCGCGCTCGCAGCCGTTCGTCGGGTCGGCGTCGCAGTCGCCGAAGCCCGCGCGGCACGTGCGCACGCAGCGGCGCGCGACGCAGCTCGCGCTGGCGTTCGCGCCCGCGGTGCAGGCGCTTCGGCACGCGCCGCAGTGGGCGGGCGAGGTGAACAGGTCGACCTCGCAGCCGTTGGTGACGTCGCCGTCGCAGTCGGCGCGGCTCGACGTGCACATGGTGTAGCCGCAGGCGCCCGCGGTACAGACCGTTCCGAGCGCGCCGAGGGCCGCGCTGGTGTAGTCGGGGCACGCGGCGCCGCACGCGCCGCAGTGCGCGGTCGACGTGCGGAGGTCGGTCTCGCAGCCGTCGGAGGCGACGCCGTTGCAGTCTCCGAAACCCTCGGCGCAGGCCGCGCGGGTGCAGGTGCCCGCGACGCACGACGTCGTGGCGACGTTCGGCGCGGGGTTGCACGCGTGCCCGCAGGCGCCGCAGTGGGCCGCGTCGGTCTGCGTCGAGGTCTCGCAGCCGTTCCACGCGGCGCCGTCGCAGTTGGCGAAGCCCGTCGCGCACGCGCCGAGCGCGCAGCGACCGGCGTCGCACCGGCCCGCGGCGTTCGCGAAGAAGCAGTCGCCGTCGCCCGCGCACGCCGCGGGGGTCACGTCGATGACGTCGGACACGTCGGTGACATCGGTCACGTCGGGCGCGTCGGTCACGTCGGTCACGTCGGTCACGTCGGTCACGTCCGCTGCGGCGTCCATCGCGGGGGGCGCGTCGGTCGCGGCGTCGGCGATGCTCGCGTCACCCGCGTCGCCGGGCGGAGGGCCCGCGTCGCCGATCGTGACGATCTCGGGCGGCAGCTCTCGCTGCTGGAGCGCGGTCACCGGCACGACGCAGAGGCGCTCGGGGGGCATGCAGGTCATCGCGCTGCGCGCCGCGCACTCGGGGTCGGTGTTGCAGCGCCACCAGCAGGTGTTGCCCGCGCAGGTGGCCCCCGCGGGGCACGACTGGTCCGACGCGCAGAGGGCCTCCTCGGTGCGGGCCACGCACACGCGCTTGCGCGGCGACTCCGAGGGCGCGCAGAGCTGGCCCGCGGGGCAGTCGCGGTCGCTGCGGCACTGGAGCCGGCACCGCGACGCCGCGCACACGAGCGGCGGCTCGCAGTCGTCGTTGAAGACGCACGACGCGCCTTGAGTCGCGTGCGTCGTACACGCGCCCAGCGCGAGCAGCGCGCCGAGCCACCACGCCCGGCGGCGAAACGGTCCCTCGAACATGCGGCGATCGTCGCACCCACAGACCGACGGCGAAAGCGTGATGCGCGTGTGAAGGCCGTTGCGCAGAGGGCGATCGCTCTTCTGCGACGTACCCGACGCGTTCGGCTACCGCTCGATCTTCATGAGGTAGAGCGCGCCGCGTTCGATCTCCGCGCGCGTCGCCTCGGGGAGCGCCTCGGCTGCGGAGAGCAGCACGTCTGCGGTCGTCGCGTCGTCGGGCGCGGCCTCGCGCGCCGCGGCCGCGAACCCGTGGCGGTCGGCGAGCGTGTCGCCCGGCGAGAGCGCGCGCGCGATCTCGAGCGTCACGCGCACCACCGCGATGACCCCCGGCGCCAGGTCGTCGCCGCGGTGCGTGCGCTCGACGCGCGTGCGGCACAGGTCCGCGAGCGCCTCGAACGCGCCCGCCGCGTCGGGCGACATGGCCTCGCGCGCCCGCGCCTCGACCTTCTCCCAGAGCGCGCGCTCGGACTCGCGCAGCGACTCGCTTCGGGGGCACCGCTCGCGACCGCGGCGCTCGAAGACCTCGACGTGGCGCACGACCGCGGGCGCGGCCTCGGGCGCACGCAGCGACGCGCCCTCCCACGCGCCAGCGGGACCGGGCCTGCGCACGCCCACGAGCACGTCGCCCGGACGCACCGCGGCGCCGACCGTGACGATCCCCGACGCGTCGAGGTGCCTCGCGACGTCGCCCTCGGCGTCGGGCGGCGTGGCGGTGAGCTCTTCGCATCCGTGCGCGGTGTCGCGCAGCGCGCGCGCCCTCGTCGGAGCCCACCGCGACGTGAACCACCCCTCCCGCAGAGCGCGCTCCGACACGCGCGCCTCGCCCGCGGGCACCGCGTCGGAGAGGGCCACCCGCACGGCGCGACCGAGCGCCAGCGACCCCGCGACGACGGCCTCTCCCTCGGCGATGACGTCGCCCGCGCGCACGCGCGCCCCGTCGGCCACGGCCGCGCGCTCGGCCCGTGACGTGGCGTCGTTCGTCGCGCGAAAGGGCGCGAGCTCGTGCACCTGCACGTCGGCCTCGGGGTCGTCGGGCACCACGAGCACCACGCGCCCGTCGATCACCAGCGCCCGACCGTCGCGCTCGGCCAGGGTCACGGCACCGGTCGCGCGCACGACCTCGCGTTCGAAGCGGGTCGGTGACGGCGGCGCCTCGGGGCGCGCGAGGGGCTCCGCACGGCACATCGTCTCGGGCCACGGCGCGGCGCCGCTCGGATGCGAGACCTCACCCGAGGGCCCGACCACGACGTCGGGAGGCAGCGTCGCGAACCCGTCGATCGCGCCCGGCCACGAGACCCCGGCGCCCATCGCGACGCGACGAAGGTGGCGAAGCGAAGCGAGCGGGTTTCGCTGCGCGAGCGGGGCGCCGAGGGCGGGCGACTCCAGCAGCGTGCGGAGCGCCCTCGCCAGCGGCTTCGCGTTCAACAGGTCGTGCGGCATGTACGTCTCGACGTCGCCGGGGTCGATGCGCTCGCGGGCGTCGCGGGCGAGCGCGCGAAGGCCGCGCAGGGCGTGTACGGTGAGCATCTCGCCCGCGGCGACCACGGCGTAGCCCGGCTCATCATCACCGTCGCTCGACGACCAGAGCCACGCGAAGGCGGCCTCGAGGTCGGCCTGCGTGAGCTCGGTCGCGTCGGGGTATCGCGACGGGCCGAGCGCGCGCTCGACCGCCGCGCGACCGGACTCGCCGAGGTCGAACGACGGCAGGTGCTCGTACATCCACAGGCTCGCGGCCGAGGCGTCTCGCACGCGCGGCGGCTCGGGCGCGGAGGGCGCCTCGTCGGGCACGTATGTGATGACCTCGGTCACGCCCGCGGCCACGAGGCGCTGCACGGCGGCGGCGCGCAACGGGCGGTGCGCCTCGAGCACGAGGCTCCCGTCGGGCGCGTGCACGTCGAGCCGCGTGCGGTGGCGCGCGAGCTCTCGCGGAGAGAGCGGGACGCCCGGCGCGCCCGCGTCGCGCAACGCCTTCACGCGACGGGCCGTGAGCTTCTGGCCCTTCGCGACGAGCACCGTCCCGTCGGGCGCGAGCACGTCTCGGGGCGCTGCGCGCGCGGCGCATGGGCCCTTGTCGAAGGGCGCGAAGGCGCCGTCGGGCGTGACGTGCAGCGTGCGCTCCGCCGGTGGCGCGATGAGCAGGGTGCCCGGCGGCGTGAAGGGCCCCGGAGCGAAGCGCAGGCTCACGAGCTCCGAGCCCGCGGGGCGCTCGAGCTCCAGGGCGTCGCCGAGCGTGTCGCGGAAGGTGACGGTCGCGCCCTGCGCGGCGCGGAGACGACGCACGCCCGGGCGCGGCACGAGCGAGGGCGTGAGCACGCGCTCGGCGCCGTCAACCACGAAGGTGCCCCGCGCGGTCATCAGCGGAAGCTCGCCGAAGTAGCACTCCTGCTCCTTGATGTCGCGGATGAGCCGCCTGCCCATTTCGTCGGGCGGGTCCCAGATCACCAGCCGCACCGTGACCTTGAGCGGCGCCGCGAGGGTGAAGCCCCGGCGCAGGCACTCGCCCTCGTCGTAGCGCGGCGCTTCGAGCGCGTAGTCCACGAGCTCCAGCTCCGCGAGCCCGTCGCCCGAGCACACGGGGAAGGCCGCGCGCAGCGCGTGCTGCAGGCCCTCGTCGCGGCGCTCGTCGGGCGCGACGCCCGCTTGAAGGAACCGCTCGAACGAGCGCAGGTGGAAGCCCACGAGCGGGCTCGTGGGGGCGGCAACGGTCGCGCGGCGGAGCATCGCCCGCGTTGGTGCGCGGAACGCCCCTCGGCTGTCAATGATCCGCGGCGAGGGAGGGGTTATGCTCGCGCGCCCCGACGATGCCCCGCCACTTCAACACCGCCGGCCCGTGCGACCCCGAGATCCACTACGTGCTCGCGCCCGAGCGGCGCCTGCCGGGCGCGCGCGCGCTCGTCGAGCAGCGGGCGTACTTCACGCTCGACGCGCCGCGCACCACGGGCAAGACCACCGCGCTCGCCGCGCTCGCCGCGTCGCTCACGCGCGAAGGACGCTACGCCGCGATGGTCGCCTCGGTGGAGCTCGGCGCGCCCTTCGGCGACGACGTGGGCGCGGCCGAGAGCGCGATCCTCGGCTCGTGGCGCGCGGCCGCCGACGACGACCTCGCGCCCGAGCTGCGCCCGCCCCCGTGGCCCGACGCGCCCGCGGGGCAGCGCATCCACGCGGCGCTGCACGCGTGGGCCGCGGCGTGCCCGAGGCCGCTCGTGCTCCTCGTCGACGACGCCGAGTCGCTGCACGACCGCGTGCTGCTCTCGGTGCTCTGGCAGCTCCGCGACGGCTACCGGCTGCGGCCCGCGGGCTTCCCGTGGTCGGTGGCGGTGGCGGGGCTGCGCGAGACGCGCGAGGGCGGCGCCGGCGCGGCGGCCTGCGCGGCGGCCTTCGGCGTGTCGACGCGCGCGGTGACCCTGCGCGACTTCACCGTCGAAGAGGTCGCGGCGCTCTACGCGCAGCACGCGCTCGAGACGGGGCAGTGCTTCGAGCCCGACGCGGTGGCGCGCGCGTTCGAGCTCTCGCGGGGCCACGCGTGGCTGGTCAACGCGCTCGCCCACGAGGCGCTGCGCGAGCGCCCCGGCGACCCCCGGCGCCCCGTGGTCGCGTCCGACATCGACCGCGCGTGCACGGCGCTCGTCGAGCGCGACGACGCGCGGATCACCTGCGTGACCGACCGCCTCGGCGACCCCCGCGTGCGCGCCGTGCTCGAGCCCATGATCACGGGCGACGCCCTGCCGACGCTGCCGCCCGACCACCTGCGCGCCGCGGTCGACCTGGGCCTCGTGCGCGCGCAGCGGGACGGCGGCCTCGAGCTCGCCAACGCGGTG
This sequence comes from Polyangiales bacterium, assembly GCA_039809605.1. GTDB lineage: Bacteria > Myxococcota_A > Polyangia > Polyangiales > CAISKJ01. The sequence continues at coordinate 5,551 of JBDHVF010000518.1, forward strand.
TTTCGCGACGCGGCGGTGCGCGCGCTCACGGGCGCGATGCGCGCGTCGATCCCGAGGCTCACGCCCGCGTGGCTCGACGCGCGCGGCGTCATCGACTGGGAGCGATTGCGAGAGGCCCTGGTCGCGTTCTGGATGCAGCGCGCCGACGCCCTCTTCGAAGCCTCGCCCTACCACGACGCGGCGCCGCACCTGGCGCTCATGGCCTTTCTCTCGCGCGTGGTGCTCGGCGCGGGGCGCGTCGACTACGAGCTCGCGATCGGTTCGAAGCGCCTCGACCTGTGCGTCGAGCACGGCGGAGACCGCCTCGCCATCGAGGCCCGCGTGCTCCGCGACGCCGACAAGGTCAAAGACCCCATCGCGTCGGGGCTGATGCAACTGGGCGAGTACCTCCAGCGCCTCGACGTGGCGCAGGGCTGGCTGGTGATCTTCGACCGGCGCCGCCGCCAGTCGCCGCTCTCGGAGCGCGTGCGCGTCGAGAGCACCACCACGCCGGGCGGCCGTCAGGTCACCGTCATGCGGCTGTAGGTCAATGCTTCGTGGCCCTCCCCCCGTCCCCCTCCCGCGGACGCGGGAGGGGGTGCCCGGGAGTAGCCTGCATACCCTCACCCCCAACCC
>JBDHVF010000519.1:0-6150 GCA_039809605.1 Polyangiales bacterium
GGCGGCGCGTTGTTGGGGTTGCTGGGGTCGTTCGACATCGTGGTCGTCTCCTAGCGGCTCCCGCTGTCGAAGGGGAAGGGCATCGCGCCGGGGAATCCGCCCATCGGCGACGGGGGCTGGAGCTGCGCGACGAGCTGCTCCCACCGCTGCTGCGCGAGCAGCGCCTCGGCCGTCACGCCCCGCTGCGCGGCGGCCATCGACACCGACTGCATCTGCTGCTGCTGCATCCACGCGGCGTGCTCGGGGCCGATGCCCGGCACCATGCACTGCGCGGCGATCTGCTGCCACCGCTGCGACGCGAGCATGCGCTCGGGCGTCACGCCCTGCTGCGCGGCGCTCGTGGTGACGTAGCTCCAGAGCTGGCGGCTCGCGTAGTCCGCGGGCGCCATGCCCGACTGCGCGGCGACCGCCGCGAGCTGCGGCCACTGCTGGAGCATCGACCACACCACGCTCTCGAGCGGCATCACGAACGCGCCCGGCGCCATGGGCATCGCGGGCTGCATGGGCATCGCGGGCTGCATCATGGGCGCGGCCATGGGCATCGCGGGCTGCATGGGCATCGCGGGCTGCATGGGCATCGCGGGCTGCATGGGCGCGATCATCGGCGGCTGCGCGGGCTGCGGCGCGGGCTGGGGGACGCTCTCCATGAGGTGGGGGTCGTCTTCGGCGGGCGGGCCGAAGGGGCGGTACCAGGGCACCTTGCGTCCAGCGTCGCCGAGCCACAGGTCGAAGCCGAGCACGCCGTGACGCTCGGGCGCGCGCTTCTTGAAGAAGCGCTGCGCGTCTTCGGTGGTGTGGTGCGCGCCGAGGAGACCCAGCGCGACGGCGGCCTTGCGGTGCGTGCCCTCGGCGGGCAGCACGTACGACACGTCGATCGAGAGCCGCGGGTCGAGCAGGCCCATCTCGCCGTCGGTGATCTCCTTCGCGACGTCGGCCTCGCGCAGGAGCTCCATCAGCCGCTCGTAGACGCGCTGGGCCATCATCTGCTCGACGGTCTTCATGCCGTCGCGCACGATGTCTCCAAAGCCCCAGCCGTTGCCGAGGAGCACGAGCGAGAACTCCACGACGCGCTTCTGCGAGGGGCCCTTCTGGGTGCCGAGGATCCAGCGCCGCGCGTTGCCCGACGACGACAGGGTGAAGAGCCGGTTGCGCGAGAGGTCGACGCGGCCGTCGGCGGTGCGCCCGTGCTCGAGGCACACGCCCGCGAGCGCGCGCGCCACGAACTCGACGATGTACCCGATGTACACGCGCGCCCGGCGCTCGGCGGTGGCCTTGCGCGCCTCGGCGATGACGTGGGGCGAGTCGATGAGGGCCTTGCCCGAGGGGCTCTGCCGCACCACGCTCGCGAGCCGCGTGTACGACGACATCGCGGGCATCACGCACGACCCGCGGCGGTCGAGCTCCGACGCGCCGATGAGCGAGCGGAGGTAGACGCTGCCGCCGAAGAAGATCGACGTCGAGAAGACGTGCGGGTGGTAGCCCGCGTGGCCCTGCTGGCCGTTGCGGGCGAGCGTGTCGTCGACGAGCACCTCGAGGCTCCCGCCGCCGAGGTCGAGGTACACGCGGAACATCTTGTCCGACGGCGTGTGCCCCGCCGCGGCCTGCGCCTCGTCGAGCAGCGGCGTCGGCGGGAACACGAAGTCGGCCCCGGTGAGCTGCTTGAGGTTCTCCGACGCGATCTCGGCGGCGTGACGGAGCGTGTCGAGGTCGCTCTCGTCGAAGGCCAGCGGGAAGCTGTAGTTGACGTGCACCGTGCGAGGCGCGACGTCCTCTTCGGCGAGCAGCGCGGCCGAGGTCATCAGCAGCGCCGACTCGAGGAAGCGCCCTTGAAGGGCCTGCACGACCTCGCGACGTCCGAGGGCGCTCTTGTCCTTCTCGACGGCGCGCAGCCATTTGAACTCGCTCACCACGTACTCGGAGCTGGTGCTCCCCACGGCGCCGCGCAGGGGCACGCCGAAGTCCCTGCCGAACGCGAGGCCCAGGATGGCCGCGTCGCTGGCGACGTCGGTCCAGCGCTTCGTCGACCCGAGCTCGCTCGGAAGGAGGTCGCGGTACGGCCCCGACCACTCTCCTCCGGGCCAGAGGTCGAGCCCCCGAAAGAGCGTCTGGGGCCCACCGTCGACGAGGTGGAGCGTGGTGGGCGCGCGCTCCCTCCCCCGCTCGGGCGACACGCACTGGAAGGTGCCGTCGCGACGCTTCACGGCCACGACGGTGTTGCTGGTGCCGAAGTCGATGCCGAGCGACCACGTCTCGCCCGACACGGCATCGACCGCGGGGCGCAGCGGGATGAGCCCTCCGCCGATGGGCTCGGGCCTCCCTCCGCTGCCCGTGGACGCGGGCTGGTAGAACTCGACGCTCACCCACGACGGCCGGCCCTTGCGCGACGCGCCGACGTAGCCCGTGGGGGCGCTGTCTCCTTCGCGTCCGACCTCCTGGTCGAGCGGGATCATCTCGAGCGCCGTCTCGCTCGCGGGCCTCCCGTCGGCGTCGGTGGGCGCGACGAGCATGCGCGAGCGAAAGAGCCTGCCGTGCGCGAAGAGGTTCATGCCCTCCTCGGTCGACGCGTTGACCGACGCGAGGTAGTAGCGCCACGCGTGCGTGGGGCGACGGAGGTTCGGCCACACGCGCACCGACACGCCGCGGAAGGCGAGCGCGTCGGCGTCGCCCTGCGCCGAGGTGAAAGGCGAGGCCGGCAGCACGTCGCACTCGTAGGTGGGCCACTCGGTGGGCTTGAGCCCGCGCAGCGGCAGCACGCACTGGTACTGGGCCTTGCCGCGCTCGTGGATGACCTTGCCGAAGGACTCGGGCGCCTCCCTCGCCGCCCTCACCTGCGCGGGGTCGAGGCAGTCGAGGAACTCGGGCATCACGGGCAGAGCGGGCCATGTCCTCTGCCCGTTGGAGAGGAACACCGGCACCGAGCGGAAGCAGATCTGCTCCTTGGAGAGCGCCTCGATCTCGCTCTCGACCTTGAGCTTGAGCCGCCCGATGGTGATGACGTTCGACGTGCCCGCCGCGCCTCCCTCGCGCCAGCGCACCCAGCGCCCCGTCGACGGCCGCGGGAACACCCGCTCCAGCGCCGCGAGGTGCACCCGGTCGCTGCGGCAGATGGGGCAGTGCAGCCTGCGCGTCTCCATGCCCTTGCGGGCGTAGAGGATCGTCTGCTCCAGGCGGCTCATGTCGAAGCCGCAGTTCTCGCAGTGGTTCTCGCGCTCCGGGGGCATCGCGGCGCGAGGGTAGCGCAGAACCGCGAGAGGGCAGAGGAGAAGCGTGCGAGCGGGGGTGGCCGCGGGGAGATGGGGTGCGGGGAGCGGGAGATGGGGTGTGAGGAGCGGGAGATGGGGTGTGGGGAGCGGGAGATGGGGTGTGCGGGGCGCGCGAAGGGGGGGGAGCGCGGTTCGAGCACCCACGTCGGCAGCGAGAGACCAGCCGCGGCTCCGCGGAGCCGCGGCACAGTTGCGACGCTGTCAGCGCTCCGTGACGGCCCACCTCCGACGGTACGGGATCGGGCTGCGGCGCCTCGTGTCGTCGGAGGCGATCTCCCTTCCCGATGAGCCTGCGCGCCAGCCGGTGGTCCTCCGCCACGATCGTCTGGTCACGCGTGACCTCACGGAGCTCGCCGATGCCGACAGCGGGGCGGTGTTGTGCTCGGAGGACCGTTGGCTCGTCAAGACGCTCGTCGAGCGTGACCTCGTCGCGATGCATCCGTCGGCGCTGCTCGACGTGCTGATGCTCGCGCGGCCAGGATCCGAACCGCGACGCCTCGCGTCCGTGCGGGAGCTCGCTGCGGTCTTCAGTGAGCGGGCCGTCCACCGCGGCGCCGCGGTCTGGGACGCTCTCGCAGAGCTCGAGGGCAGCCGTCTCGCCGACTGGAAGCTCCTCCAGCACGCGAAGGCGTTCAAGGCCGACTGGATGCGTCGTCACGCCGACGAGGAACGCCCGAGGGCTGCGGACTGGCAGCGCTTCAAGGCAGGGCTTTCGTAGAACGCCGAGGGGGGCCCAGCTCCGCGCGCCGCCGAGCGCGCGACGTCGCGGGCGCGTCCACGCGTCGTCCGCCGAGAGCGGGAGGACGCTTGCGCGGGAGCGGGGCCTGCGTCGACACTCCCGCGCCGATGGGAAACGATCGTAAGCCTTCGCGCGCGGAGCTCGGCGAGAGCGTGTTCGTCGGTCGCGGGGGGCGCACGCCCCGCATGCTGGCGCTCGGTGAGTACGCGGAGCGCGGCCTCGCGATCGACGAGCAGTACCTCTACTGGTCCGACGATCGGGCCGGCGAGGTCACGCGGCTGCCCAAAGACGGCGGCATCCCGATGGTGCTCGCGCAGCGGACGTTCCCCCGGAATCTCACGCTGGCCGACGGGCACCTCTACTGGAGCGAGCGCGAGCCCGGTGCGTCGCGTCGGGGCGATGGCGGCCCGCCGGAGCAGATCGTCCGCATGCCCGCCGACGGAGGCCCCGTCGAGGTGATCGCGCGCGACATCGACTCGGTGAACGCCGTGGTCGTTCGGGGGCGCGAGGTCGTCGTTCTGTGCGACGGGGTGTTCGACTACGACCGTCGCGAGGAGCCCCGCGGCATGGTGCTCTTCATGACCCTCGGCGAGGCGAGGCCCCAGGTGATCGCCTCGAAGCAGCGCAGGCCCGAGTCCGCGGTGTTCGTGGGCGACGAGCTCTACTGGCTCAACGGCGGGTGGAAGTGGCCCACCTACTTCGCCGACGGCGCCCTGCTGCACACGAAGCTCGGCGGGCCGAAGAAGCGCTGGGTGGTGCACAAGGACCTCCCGATGGCCGGCTCGCTCCTCGCGGACGACACCCACCTCTACTGGACCACCACGCCGACTTATCACCAGCCCGCGCTCGTGGGCGCGGTGCACAGACGGCCGCGCGGCGGCGGAGCGACCGAGGAGCTCTTCTACATCGAGGAGCGGGACGGCGCGCTCCTCGCGCAGGACGCGACGGACCTCTACTGCCTGATCCGGGAGAGCGGCACGCTCGTTCGCGTCCCCAAGGACGGGGGCGACTTCGAAGTGCTGATGACGGCCGTCGCCCGCGGGACGCTGGTGCAGGATCTGACGGTCGACGACCGACGCGTGTACTGGGTCGTCAGCAACGGCGACGACGCGGGTGGCGCGGTGTGGTCGATCGCGAAGGCCCCCGCGGGCGTGCGCCGCGAGGAGCCCGATTCAGAGACGCTCGCGAACTGAGCGACCGCGGCGCGCCGCTCCGGGGGACACGCGTCGCAGAAAAGACCAACCGCCGAGCTACACCCCGCGCGTGGCGACCGACGAGACCCTCGGCGCGCTGGTCGAGCAGGCGGGCGCGGCGTCGGACACGGCCGCCGCGCGCGCCGCCCGCAAGGAGGACCTCTCGGTGCCGCGGTTCTCCTCCGCGCTCGCACACGGCAAGGGAGCCTCGCCCGAGGCCGATACGCCCGCCGCTCCGCCCGCACCTCCCGCGTCGCCCGCGCACGGCCCCACCAACGGCTGATCGTCAGGCCCGCTCACCGCGGTCTCCTCACGACGAGCAGCGGATCGGGTCGCGCACGGTAGAGGGCACACGGAAGGTTACCGAGTGCACGCCGTCGGTCACGACGTACTCCCCAGCCTCCAGCGGCCCCGTCGCGCACTCCGCGCCGGGGACCGAGCACACGGGTAGCGGCGTCACGCCGTGGCAGTCGACCTCGACGACGACCCGCCCCTGCACGCGGAAGGTGTTGCCGTCACGCGAGAGAGAGCACCGCGCCTCGACGATCGTGTCGCACGCGGGACGGCACGTGTGACGCAAATCCGCGCCGAAGGAGACCCGCACGGGCGCGCCCACCGAGAAGCTCTCGGCTCCGACGGCGGCATCGCCAAGGACGCAGACGCGCTCCAGAGGGATCTCCTCGCGCATTGGTCCGCCGCAACCTGCCACCGCCCACGCGACCAGCATCAGCCGCTTCGACATCGCCCGAGCATCGCACGCCGCGCGTCGCAGGGGGTGCCTCGCGCAAGGCCGACGCGCCCGTCACCGCGCCCCGTTCACAGTCGTCGTCGGCGCACGTCGACGAGCCACGCGTCGAGCTCGCGCTCGTTCCGCGGCACCTCGGGCAGCGGGCTGCGCGCGTGCGCGTCGTCGAGGCGTTCGAAGAGGCCGCCGAGCGCCGACGACCAGCGCTCG
>JBDHVF010000520.1:0-6143 GCA_039809605.1 Polyangiales bacterium
GATCGCGAGGCGCCAGCTCCGGGGGCGCAGCACCACGAAGCGCGCGCCCGCCGCGAACGACGAGAGCCCGTCGCGGGCGCGCGGCGCGGGCGCGTGCGCGAGCGGGGCGTCGCTCACGCGGGGCGCCCCCGCAGGCGCTCGAGGAGCGCGCGCACCGACTGGTTGATGTCTCCCGCGCCGAGCGCGATCACCATGTCGCCGGGCTGGGCGACGGCGTCGAGGCGGTCGACGACCTTGCGCTTGTCGGGCTCGAAGATCACGTGGCGGTGGCCGTGGCGGCGGATCGCGTCGGCGAGGCGCTCGCCCGTCGCGCCCTCGATGGGCGCCTCGCCCGCGGCGTAGACCTCGGTCACCACGAGCACGTCGGCGAGGTTGAACGCGCGCGTGAAGTCGTGGAAGAGGTCGCGCGTGCGGGTGTACCGGTGGGGCTGAAACGCCGCGACGACCCTGCGCCCGAAGCCCGCCTTCGCGGCGCGCAGCGTGGCCTCGACCTCGGCGGGGTGGTGGCCGTAGTCGTCGACGAGGGTGACGCCGTGCGACTCGCCCACGATGGTGAAGCGCCGCTGCACGCCCTCGAAGGTCGCGAGCGCGTGGCGCACCACGTCGGCGGGCACGTCGAGCTCGTCGGCCACGGCGATCACCGCGAGGCAGTTGAGCACGTTGTGCTCGCCGGGCACGCGCACCTCGAAGCGGCCGAGGTCCTCGCCGCGGCGCGTGACGCGAAAGCTCGTGGTGGTGCCCGCGAAGTGCGCCTCGCTCGCCACGTAGTCGGCCTGGGGGTTGGTGCCGTAGGTCACGTGGCGGCGGTCGATGCGCGGGAGGATCTCCTGCACGCTCGGGTGGTCGAGGCACATCACCGCGAGCCCATAGAAGGGGATGCGCTGCGCGAACTCGACGAAGGCGGTCTTCAGCGCCTCGTGGGTGCCGTGGTGGTCGAGGTGCTCGGGGTCGATGTTGGTGATCACCGCGATGGTGGGCGTGAGCTTCAAGAAGCTCCCGTCGCTCTCGTCGGCCTCGGCCACGAGGAGCTCGCCGCTGCCCGCGCGGGCGTTGGTGCCGATGGCGTTGAGCTTTCCGCCGATGACCACGGTGGGGTCGAGGTGCGCGGCCGAGAGCACCGTCGCCACGAGCGACGTGGTGGTGGTCTTGCCGTGCGAGCCCGCGATGGCGATGCCGTACTTCAAGCGCATCAGCTCGGCGAGCATCTCGGCCCGCGGGATCACCGGCGTGCCGTGCTCGCGCGCCGCGGCGATCTCGGGGTTGGCGGCGTCGACGGCCGACGAGTAGACCACCACGTCGGCGCCCGCGGCGTTCTCCGCGCGGTGGCCCACGTAGGTGGTCGCGCCGAGCGCGTCGAGGCGGCGCGTGGTGTCGCCCGCCTTGAGGTCGCTGCCCGACACCGCGTACCCGAGCGAGAGGAGCACCTCGGCGATGCCCGACATGCCGATGCCGCCGATGCCTACGAAATGAATGTGCCTGACGCGTCCGCGGAACATATGAGGCGTTGGTTGTTACCGTCCCCCGGGGGCCGGGCGCAACACCGCGGTGGTCAGACTCGTGTCCACTATCGCGCGCCGGGCGCCGGTGCTCTCATCGCACCGCGGAGTGAAGACTCTCCGCAACGGGAGAGGGACCGCCATGCGCCCCACGCCTCGCCTCGCCGCGCTCGTCGCCGCCACGCTCGCCGGGTGCGGCGTCGGCGACGAGTCGCCCGTGCTCGACCCCTCGTACGACGACGCGCCCGCCGTCACGCAGCCCGACGCCGCGATCGATCGTTCGGCGCCCGACGACCTCCCTGCGAGCGCCGACGCGCCGCCCCTCGACGCGCGGGAGACGCCCCGCGACGTCTCCTCGGGCGACGCGGCGCCCTCGGGCGGCGAGCGCTGCAACGGCGTCGACGACGACGGCGACGGGATGATCGACGAGGGCTGCGCGTGCACGCCGGGCATGACGCAGCCGTGCTGGCCCGGCGCGATGGCGACGCGCGGGGTGGGCGCCTGCCGCGACGGCGCGCAGCGCTGCGAGGGCGAGGGCGAGTTCGGCGCGTGGGGCGCGTGCACGGGCGCGGTCACGCCCTCGCCCGACGCGTGCGGCGACCGCGTCGATCAGGACTGCAACGGCGCGGCGGACGACGGCGCCGACTGCTGCCGCGCGGGCGCTACGTCGAGCTGCTACACGGGCCCGACGGGAACGCTCGGCCGCGGGATCTGCCGCGGCGGCACGCGCGCCTGCGCGGCCGACGGCACGCCGGGCGCGTGCATGGGCGAGGTGCTCCCGCGCGCCGAGGTGTGCAACGGCGTCGACGACGACTGCGACGGCACGGTCGACGGAGCCTGCCGCGCGTGCATCATGAACACGGGCGCCTCGACGCCGTGGGAGATCCACATGGGCGAGGGACCGCGCTGCTGGGGGCGCACCTTCGCGACGCACGGCGACCCCGGCGAGTACGCGTTCGCGCGCATCCCCTCGGAGACGGACCCGGGCTGGCGCCCCCACACCCCGCCCGCGATCAGCTTCGACGACCCGTCGACCCTGTGCGGCGTGTGCGACTGCCTCGCCGGGGGCGACTTCACGTACTTTCAGACGAGCTTCTACGTGGGGCCGTCGTACGCCGTGACGAGCCTCGTGGTGAACATCGCCAACGTCGACGACGGGGTGAGCGTCGCGGTGTTCAACTCGCGCTACCCCGCGGGCATCGTCGACCCGGGCGCCTTCGCGTACCTCGGCGGCGGCAGCACGGCCAACCTCGCGCGCTACGTCGTGCCCGGCCACAACCGCGTGGTGCTCACGCACGTCGACGACTGCTGCATGGTGCGCCGCATCGCCAACGCCACGATCACGCTCAACGGCGCGGCCCTCACGCCGTGCCCGTGAGCGCTACGCGAGCTTCTTCTTCAAGAGGTCGGTGACGAGCTTCGGGTTGGCCTTGCCGCCCGTGGCCTTGATCGCCATGCCCACGAGCGCGCCGAGCACGTTCGCGTTGCCGGCCTTGTAGCGGCCCACGGCGTCGGCGTTCTTCGCGAGCACGCCGTCGATCGCGGCCTCGACCGCGGCCGCGTCGGTGAGCTGACGCCAGCCCTTCGCGTCGACGATCGCGCGCGGAGAGCCGCCGTGATCGAAGAGCTCGCCGAGCACGTCCTTCGCCTGCTTCGAAGAGATCACCGACGCGTCGACGAGGGCGAGGAGCTCGGCCACCTCGGCGCCGCCGAACGGAACCGCCGTGAGCTTGCGCGCGCGCAGCTCGCCGAGGACCTCGTTCGCGAGCAGCGACGCCGCGGCCTTCGCCTTCGCGCCCTTCGCCAGCGCGCCTTCGAACACCGCGCGCAGCCCCGCGTCGCCCGAGAGGAGCCGCGCCTCGTCGGCGCCGAGCGCGTGCGCGTCGCGCAGCGCCTGAGCCTCCGGGTCGAGCTCCACGGCCTTGCGCGGGGCCTCGGCGGCGGGCTTCGGGGCGGGCTCCTTCGCGGGCCTCGGCGGAGGGGCCTCGCCCGAGGCGCGCGAGACCGCGCGGGTCCACGAGTCCTTGAGGGAGACCGTGCGGTTGAAGACCGGAGCGCCGTCGCGGGCGTCATCGTCGGTGACGAAGAAGCCCACGCGCTCGAACTGGTAGTGCTCGCCGGGCTTCGCGCCCGCGAGGCTCGGCTCGACCTTCGCGCGCACGACCGTGAGCGACTCGGGGTTGAGGTCGTCTTTGAAGTCACGCCCGTCGGAGCCCGGCGACTCGACCCGGAACAGCCGGTCGTAGAGCCGCACCTCGGCGTCGACCGCGTGGGCGGCGCTCACCCACTGGATCGTTCCCTCGACCTTGCGCCCCGCGCTCGCGCCGCCGCGAGAGTGCGGGTCGTAGGTGCAGCGCAGCGCGGTGACCTCGCCGTCGGCGCCCTTCACCACGCGCTCGCACTTGATGATGTACCCGTGGCGCAGGCGCACCTCGCGGCCCGGCGCGAGGCGGAAGAAGCCCTTCGGGGGGCTCTCCATGAAGTCGTCGCGGTCGATGTAGAGCCGGCCCGAGAAGGGCACGGGGCGCGACCCCTCCTTGGGGATGTCGTGGGGCCAGTACGGGGCGTCGAGGGTCTCGACCTCGCCCTCGGGCCAGTTCTCGATCACCACCTCGAGCGGCTTGAGCACCGCCATCACGCGCGGCGAGCGGGCGTTGAGATCCTCACGGATCACGTGCTCGAAGAGGGCGATCTCGACCGTCGAGAGGTTCTTCGACACGCCGATGCGCTGGCAGAAGGCCCTGATCCCATCGGGCGTCACGCCGCGACGGCGCAGGCCCGCGAGCGTGGGGAGGCGAGGGTCGTCCCAGCCGCGCACGTGGCCGCCCTCGACCAGCTCGATGAGCTTGCGCTTGCTCATCACGGTGTACGTGAGGTTGAGCCGCGCGAACTCGGTCTGCTCGGGCAGCCACGCGTGTCCCTCGTCGCACTCCGTGGCGCGCAGCACCCAGTCGTAGAGCTCGCGGGCGTTCTCGAACTCCATCGTGCAGATCGAGTGGGTGACGCCCTCGATCGCGTCGGAGAGGCAGTGCGCGAAGTCGTAGAGCGGATACACGACCCACCTGTCGCCCTGGCGGTAGTGGTGGGCCTTCTTGATGCGGTAGAGGTTCGGGTCGCGCATCTTGAGGTTGGGCGACGCCATGTCGATCTTCGCGCGCAGCACCGCCTCGCCCTCGGCGTACTCGCCGCGGGCCATCTTGCGAAAGAGCGCGAGGTTCTCGTCGGGCGAGCGGTCGCGCCACGGCGACGGCGTGCCGGGCTCGGAGACCGTGCCGCGGCCCTTCGACATCTCCTCCTCGGTCTGGTGGCAGACGTACGCGCGGCCGAGGGTGATGAGCTTCTCGGCGTAGGCGTAGAGCTTCGGGTAGTAGTCCGAGGCGAAGAACATCTTGTCGCCCCAGTCGAAGCCGAGCCACCGCACGTCGCGCTGGATCGCGCCCACGTACTCGACGCTCTCGGTCGTGGGGTTGGTGTCGTCCATGCGCAGGTGGCACACGCCGCCGAAGTCGCGGGCGAGGCCGAAGTTCAGGTGGATCGACTTGGCGTGGCCGATGTGCAGGTAGCCGTTGGGCTCGGGCGGGAAGCGCGTGACGACCCGGCCGCCGTGCTTGCCGCTCTGGACGTCGCGCGCGACCATGTCGCGGATGAAATCGCCTGGCTGATCGTTGTGCTCGGACACGGTGAGTACCTCTGCGAAGGGGAGCGGAGGAGGGTATCACCGCCCCCGGTCAGCGGCACTCGAACGTGAGGTCGGCGCCGAGCGTGGCGCGGTCGGCCGTGAGCAGGTGGTTGTTGACGGCGGTGCACGTGGCGAAGTTCGGCTGCGCGGTCACGTACATCTCGACCCGGTTGCCGGCGCAGCGCGCGGGCCACGGGATCGAGAGCCGGCCGTTCTGCACCTTGAGCCACTCGGGGCCTTCGTAGTTGAGGTAGGGGCGGCAGCGCTCGGCCTCGGGCTCGATCCACACCTCGTGGCGGCCCTCTTCGGGGCAGTCGAACGAGACCTGCACGCAGAGGGCGCCCGTGTAGCGGCGTCCGCTGGGGGGCCCCTGGTTGCGCCAGAAGCGCAGCTCGACGTGGGGCCACTGGCGGCACGCCTCGCCCGTGCAGGGGGGCGGGATGCGGTGCGAGCAGTTCATCGCGAGCGCGACGACCATGGCGAGCGAAAGGGTCACTCTCGGGGGCATCGGAGGTCTCTCTCGTAGCGGGTGAGGTCGGCCTCGGAGAGCCGCGCCGCGGGGCGGGCCTGCGCGTTGAGCTCGCGCAGACGCATCCGCACGTGCTCGGCCGACGCGGGGTCGCGGAAGGCGCAGTCCATGCTCGCGAGCGACGGGAGGTTGCGCTGGATGAAGCGCTCGGCCGCCTGCGGGCTGTGCGAGGCGACGATGCGGTCGACGCCGTCGGCGACGCGGCGCTGCGCGGCGACCTGCACGGGGTCTCGCTCGGCCACGGTCTCGGCGTGGGCGACGTGGGCCTCGCCCTCGGCCGCGGCGTCTTGATCGACCGCGGGGGGCCTCGGCGGTCGGGGCGTGCCTCCGCCCGTCGCGGGGCGCTCGGCCACCACCGCGGGCTCGGGGCACGCGGGGCACGTGGGGCACGGCGCCTGCGGCGGGCACTCGGTGGGCGCGGGCACGGCGGGGGGGGGGG